>JABFRJ010000029.1 GCA_013141255.1 Hyphomicrobiaceae bacterium | reverse complement strand
ACAACAGTAGTCCAATTCCGGGCGTCATGAACACTTGGTGCTCGACTCCATTGGTGCGCCTGACCAACGTGCAAACCGATATAAAATCGGCAATTGATGGCCTCACTGCTACTGGCAACACCTACATCCCGTCGGGCCTCACCTGGGGTTCGAACATTAAGTTCCACCGCACCACTCGCCGATGGCGGCACCAATACGACCAGCACCCGCAAAGTCTTGGTCCTGATGACCGACGGCGCAAATACCTTGTCACCAACTGATCCAGCGCACGATGGCACGGTATCGACCACATCAGACAATTTGGTGAGCGAGCTTTGCAACAGTATCAAAGCAGAAAACATCTCAATTTACGCCATCGCCTTCGGCGTCACCGACAAAAACATCAAAGATCGTTTGAAATCGTGCGCCACCACAATGATGCACTATTTCGATGCGACGAGTGCCGTCGAGTTGAACGCCGCCTTCGAATAAATCGGCCGCCAACTCACCGCCCGGCACATCAAACATTGAACACCAAATACTTAACCCCAGCGCCCATAGCGCCAAGGGGCCAGAGGATGATGTTGATTTCGGATATCAGGCGCCGGGTCATGCCCCGCCGATCCGCCCGGTCGACACCGCGCAATGCGCGACGCGGCCAACCACATGCCGCGCCACGCACCGTTGCGCTCAATCGCCTCAAGCGCGTACTCCGAGCACGTCGGCAGATGGCGGCACTCGGCCCCAATCAACGGTTTTAACGTCCACCGATAGGCATGCACCGGGGCTTGCGCAACGAACCGTGTCAGCCGCCCCAAAGGAGTGATGTGATCAGAACTCATCTCACCGCAGCCTCAGCCGCCGCCTCAATCGTTGTGATGCACGTCTCGACGGCATCAAACACAAGCAGGACTGAGGCGTGCCGCCCCTTGTGCGCCTTCACCGGCTCAAGCACCGCCAAATCGGCCCAATGCCCAGCAGGTGCAGACCCGCCAGCTTTCAACATTGCCCGCATCTGCGCACCTGCTGCCCGCACGTCTTCAGCCGTAGCCCCAACGATTTCGCGCGCCACGACCGCACAGGCCGCCTGCCCCAACAGGCACGCCTTCACCGTATGGGCATAGTCAGTCACTCGCCCGTCTTTCAGCGTGACGTCTACCGTAACTGTCGAGCCGCACAGCTTCGAATGCGCCGTAGCAGAAGCACCGGGCGCCGCAAGCCTACCATTTCGGGAAATCGCAGCTGCCAGTTCTAAAATGCGCGCGCTATAGAGTTCATCAAGTTCAGCCACGAGTGTCCTCAGTCCTGCGAGGGCAGTGCCACCATAGTCGACCAGGACGATTGGCCAAATGCACCGCCTATGATAGGCCTTCCTACCATCATATCGCGCCTTACCGCGTGATTTTCAACCACTCTGAGGCCACAGACGCATACGGCCCGAGGTCGCGATCAACCGATGCGCAAACCCGAGCCTAATCCATGACCGACATACCCAACCCGAACACAGTCTCGCCGACCAGTACAATCGAAATCGAACAGGGTGACCGCTTCCTACCCAAATTCGATGCCAATGGCTTACTGCCGGTCATCGTGACCGAAGCCAGCTCCGGCACGGTACTGATGTTCGCCTATATGAATGCCGAAGCCCTCAAGCTCAGCCTTGAAACCCGCATCGCCCACTTTTGGACCCGGTCACGCCAACGGCTGTGGAAGAAAGGCGAAGACAGCGGCAACCTCCTCACGATCCTAGACGCCCGCACCGACTGCGACCAGGATGTCCTGTGGTTGTCGGTCGCAATCGCCGGCCAAGGCGTAGCCTGCCATACCGGATCACACTCCTGCTTTTACCGCAAAGTAGCGCTCAGCCCCGGCAGCCAAGGCACCCCCCTAAGCCGTTCAGAGGTTTAACGTCCCGCCCCCCCTTTTCAGGGCTTTGCACGCACGGGCCAGAGGGCGAAGGTTGCAACCCGGTTCGACGGCCCAGCCGTTGCTCCGGCGACAGCGGGCCCTCCCCGCATTAATATTTTCACAACAAATAAAATCTGCTGCAATCATTCGGTATTAATCTAACAGCGGCATAATGACAGCTTGAGCCGGTACGTCCAATGATCGGCACGGCGCTTGCATTTTCTGACATTCGACCTCGCGTTGAATGTCAGTTCAGCGCCAGGCCATTCACTGAGCCCCGGCTGACTTCCCAGTCGGCACACGCGCATCACTCGTGCGCGGTGGAGGACAACATGGCAGAACCACTGATCGGACTAGCCCTCGGCGGCGGCGCAGCGCGCGGTTGGGCGCATATTGGCGTCCTTAAAACACTCGCCAAGGCCGGCATTGTCCCGGACATCGTCGTAGGCACTTCGATGGGCGCTGTTGTCGGCGGCTGTTATGTAGCCGATGAACTCGACGAACTTGAAGATTTCGCCCGCTCGTTAACCCGTCGCAAAGTGCTCGGCTATCTGGATTTCAATTTTACCGGCTCCGGCCTCATCACCGGCCAAAAACTTTGCGACCGATTAAACGTCAAACTCTGCGATCTCGAAATTGAAAAGCTCAAACGGCGTTATGTTGCTGTCGCGACCGAGATCGGTTCAGGTCAAGAAATTTGGCTCTCGCGCGGTCGCTTGGTTGACGCCATGCGCGCATCCTACGCTTTACCCGGCATATTCCGTCCCGTCCAACATCACGGCCGCTGGCTCTTCGATGGCGCACTCGTCAATCCAATACCCGTCTCCGTCGCCCGCGCGCTTGGCGCCCGCTACGTCATCGCCGTCAACCTCAATGCCGACATGAGTGGTCGCGGCTCCATCGCCGCCATCCACTC
>JABFRJ010000466.1 GCA_013141255.1 Hyphomicrobiaceae bacterium | reverse complement strand
GTCAATGATATTGTGATGCAACGCCAGTGGATTCAGCAGAGCGACGGCAACGAGACGTTCAAGCAGGTGCAACAGCAGAAGCTGGATGCGCTTGTCGGTCTGGCGGAGAGCCCGACGTGTCGACGCCAACGCTTGCTTGCCTATTTTGGCGAGACTATGGGTGAACCGTGCGGCAATTGCGATGTGTGTTTGTCGCCGCCGGAGACCATTGATGGCACTCTGATGGCGCAGAAAGCGTTGAGCGCGGCCTATCGCACCGGGCAACGGTTTGGCGTCGGGTATTTGGTTGATGTGCTCGTCGGCAAGCCAGACGAGCGGGTGATCCGCAATAGTCACGACAAGCTTTCGGTGTTTGGGCTGGGCAAGGATGCGAAGGCGGACGACTGGCGCGGGCTGTATCGGCAGCTGGTGGCGGCGGGTTATCTGACGGGTGACGAGGAAGGCCATGGCACATTGCAATTGACGGATCGGGCGCGGCCTTTATTGCGCGGCGATGAGACATTCAAGATGCGCAAGGTTGTGGCGAGTGCGGGACGCGGGGCGTCGTCACGGGATAAGCGCGGCAGCTCAGCTAAGTCGGCATCTGGTAGAGTTGCGGCGGGCAGCGAGACGTTGTTCGAAGCCTTGCGTGCGCTGCGGCAGGATTTGGCGAAGACAGCGGGCTTGCCGCCTTATGTGATTTGTCATGATCGGACATTGGTCGAGTTGGCTGAGAAGCGGCCACAATCGGACGCTGAGTTGCTCGACATCACGGGGCTCGGGGAACGCAAGATCGCGCGTTATGGCGCGGCGTTTCTTGGCGTGATCACGGGGCACAAGCAGCATCCGCTGCTCAAGAACCGCCTATCGGCGACGGTCAACCGTACGCTGGCGCTGCACGTCGAGGGGAAGAATGCGGAAGAAATCGCTAGGGTGCGTGGCATCGAGCTTTCGACCGTGTTCGGGCACTTTGCCGAGGCGATTGAGGCGGGACTGGTCGAAGCGCGCGCCGTTGTCGGATTGGATGAAGCGGAGATCGACGAGATCACGGCGGCGTTTGAAAAATGCGGCACGGTTGATAGCGGCAAACTCGGCGGCGCGCACGCCGCCCTTGGCGGGCAGTATGATTACGGCGTGCTCAAATGTGTGTTGGCGGAGTTGATGTGAGGTGGGGGTGGGGTGGATTTCTTTGCGTAGGAAGTCCCCTCATCCGGCCCCGGATCACGTCCGGGGCCATCTTTTCTCTCAGGGAGAAGGGGATAACAGTGAGAGCCCCAAACACCATTTTCAAACATCGCTGCTTTGGGGCGGAGGTGGGGTGAGTGACAAAGTCTGCTATGGGCCAACAGCACGCGTCGCAATGTTGCCCGAATTCAAGCTGACTTACGGCGGCTAGTCGGGAGTATTGCGGACATATAGGCCTCGACAACGGCGCACGTGTTCGTGCAGCCCGTGCCGGCCAAAGATCGCGGGATTGAAGGGCAATGAGACTGCGTACTTATCCGATCGCCGCACTACTGCTGTTCCTCGTCTCGGCCACGGCAGCTCGTCCGCAAGCGCCTCACACGTCCGAGTTAACAGCCGCAGGTCAATCTTTGCTGCGCGACAAGCTGAGCGACTCGCCCATTCAAGTTAAAGACGCGCGGCCTGATCGCCGACCTTCCCAAGCATTTCCGCTGCCTACGTGCCTTTTTCCTCGTGGCCTGTGCGGTGCCGTGCGCAGCGACGGAAGCACGGCAGTGCCGCCCCGATATGATTGGGTCGGAGGGTTCTTCGAAGACCGCGCGGCAGTACGGAAGGGCGCTCTGTTCGGCTTCGTCGACGAACTTGGGTGGGAAATCACGCCGCCGCGCTATCGCATAGTCGACGACTACAAGTTCGGTTACGCCCAAGTCGATGTGGATGGCAAGTCTGCCCTCATCGATAGAGACGGGGCCCTCGCATTTGAGCCAAAGTACGGGTTCATTGAAGCCATCGGCGACGATCGCTTCCGCGTGTCCGACGTGAGCTTGAGAGGCGGCCAGATTGGCGCGGAGGACTTTACCGGCAGAACGGTCACCTACACTACAAACGGCGGCGTGAGCATTAGTGTAGCGTTTCCATTTAATCAGGCAGAAGGCTTCGCAGTTGTCGATAGGTCGGGCCGATTGATCGAGCCAGCACGAACCGCGCCCGACTTCGACAAGACAAATCTGTCCATTCGTTGGGTCGAGAAGGACAAGCTTTGGGGCCTCGCCAATCCTGATGGCACTTGGGTTATGGAACCGAGTACGAGGCATCCGACAGCACTGTACTACGGTATAGCACTCGTAACGCTTGCGTCGGGCAAGGTGGGCGCGGTCGATCCTCAAGGGCGGTTCGTGATCGCTCCAGTTTTCGATAGACTTGGCTGGTTCGAACCAGGAGTTCCTGGTGCGCCGGCTCAAAGAGACGGCGTCATTGGTGTTATCGACAGGTCAGGCAATTGGATTTTTCAGACCACGCTTGGAACGCTCAACTTAGCATCGGCATTTAGCAAACCCGACGAGTTCTTGAAGCTGAGTGGCGTGATTGAAAGAACGCGCGATCCTGCCGCCGCATCGCAGACTAGTCGCTCATTTGCGTTCGGATGGCACGTTGAGAAAGACCGGAAATATGGCTTGATCGGTTTTGACGGCCGCGTCGTGCTTGAGCCGCAGTTCGATCAAACCGTCACCCTGTGCGATGGTGGTAGATTGCAGGCTTACAAGAACAAGGAGTGGTTATACTACAGGCTTGACGGAAGCCCGCTTCAGCCAATCGATGGTCGCTTGCTCGATGCATCGTGTGGTGCGGCGCCTCCGTTTTC
>JABFRJ010000204.1 GCA_013141255.1 Hyphomicrobiaceae bacterium | reverse complement strand
GGTACAGCTCATGCGCCAACTGTTTGGCGAATGTTGCTTCGTCGGACTCGTGATGCGATCTCTCCGGCGGGTTCTTTCCAGAGGGCCCCTCATCTTGCAGGCGCGTTGGAAGCAAAACGCCTTCGGCAATTAGCGTCATCTTGTCAGCATTGCTGGGGATGCGGAAGAACTTGGCGCCGATGCCGTCGGCGACTACGATGAACGCTTGGTCGGTTTGCTTGGTCGACATGTGTTTACCTGCCTGTTGTCGAGGCGGAATGCCTCCGTCATCTGGCTAGGCCAGACGTTCAGATTTTCAGATGCCGTTTAATCATGGCGGGCATGCCGCTTGGAGCCTCGGAATCTACCTACGCGGTAGCTACAGCATGTCCGGTTTTTCCGTGGCGGCTGTGACTGCCAACCGTGCCAAGGCGGGCAGCGATTTTGTGCCTGTCCGCTTCATGATCGCCGCACGATGGTTCTCGACTGTCCGCTGGCTGATGCCAAGGTCTGCTGCAATGTTTTTGCTTGGATGGCCTGCAAGCACGAGGTCCATTATTTGTCGCTGCCGCGTGCTCAACCCGCCGATGTGGCGTACTGCATCCTGACGCCAAGCCAACCGCTTGTTTTGATCTTTGGACTGATCCACCGCGCGCTCTATGCAGGCAAGCAATGCGTCCCGGCCGATTGGCTTTTCGATGAAATCAATAGCACCGGCCTTCATGGCATTTACCGCCATCGCCACGTCACTGTCGCCGGTGATCATGATTGCTGGTAGCGTGTGCCCTTGGGCTTGCAGCCGTTGCAGGAGTTCAAGGCCGCCCATACCCGGTAAATACGCGTCGACTAAAAGGCAACCGTCGCGATCCCTGGGATCATGTTTGAGGAACGCTTCACAGCTTGCGAATTCCTCGACGACTTGGCCATCGTGTTCAAGCACACTGCGGATCGCGGCACGTACGTCGCAGTCGTCATCGACGACGAACACGACCGGCGCAAATTCCCCTGCAATGGGAGCGATTTCGGAAACATTCGCGTCCTTTGGCGGGGCCGCGACTAAACTGGCGGCGCCCTGCTGCGCGGGCCGTGATTCCGATAGGCCGTCTAGTATGGCGATTGCCGCATCGATTGCCGTACCAACGCGTGAAACCAGTGCTTGGGCGCGCTCCCCCTCGACCACCTTAGCCAGGAGTGCCTGAAGCAGGATCAAAGTTTGCAGCGGTTGCCGCAGATCATGGCAGGCATTCTGCACTGCCTCAGCCGTAACATCGGTATCGCGGTTGACGCTTTGGCGCACGCACTTGCTAGCAGCCAGCGCTTGTCCTGCGATAGGGGTGTCTGAATTCAAAGCATGCATGTTTACGCGCTCATTCGACAACAGACCTGACAACTTCTACCACGTATTCCCCAGCGGCAGTGGATATTCGCGAGCCAGCTGCGTTGTCACTGTAAGGTGCTGGACACTCACCTAGACTGAGTAGTTTCCGAGGCTGTTTTGACTGCGTGTTCTCGGACTAGATGTGGGTGCTCGCTGATTTCCCCGTCGGCCAGCATCATTGGAAGTGCTTGCTAATCCAAGGAAAGGCTGCATACGCGCCCTCCGCATGGCTATAGCGAGTAATCGGCGGTCTTGGGTTCCCCCGCTCAGGACTGCCGCCTTTCATCACCACGACCCCATGGAGAGTCCAATGCCCGTAGCAACACACGCCAAGGCCGCCGAACATCATGAAGCCGCCGCCAAGGCTCACAAGTCGGCCTCCGAACTCCACGACAAAGGCAACCATTCGGCCGCCACCGAAAAGTCGGCCGAGGCCCATGGTTGTTGCGAAGCGGCCCAGAAGGCTTCGACCGAAGCACACAGCAAGAGCACCTCGCTTGCCAGGTGATTACGCTATTCGTGGTCAACCGTCAGATAAGTGGCGTCTTCCTGGCGGTCGCACGGCTTGTTCAACACCAATGCGTTGAGACGAGCGCATAGTTTCAAAGTGGCATGTTTTAGCTCGGCGCCCAATACAGCCCGTAATTTTGAAAGCTCCTCCATGACCAACTCACGCAATACCATCATTCTTGTGCTCGCCATCTCTGTCGCAACGCTGGGATATTTTTACTACCAGAGCCGTCAGAATGTGATCGAAATCAAATTGCCAAGCGTCACCATCGGAAAGCAACCATAACGATCAAGGCACAGTCTTTATAAATCATTGCCTTGATGGGCCGATCCCCAGATTTGGATCGGTCCTTTTCTGTATCCGAATTCACGTTGTTAGGAACTCGGCCACACCGTGTAGTTTTTCGACCCGCTCGCAGATGATTTTGAAACTTGCGAGCATAGGTACTGCGAGTAAGACGCCGACTAGCCCCCACAACCATCCCCACAACATTATAGCAATGAAGATGGCGACTGGGTTGAGCAGCAATCCGCGCCCCAAAACCATCGGCGTGATGACCTCGGCTGTCAGGGCGACAAGGACAAGCAAAATGGCAGGAGCAACGGCTGCCATCGCCAAACTGTCGAACGTCTGAACACCAACCATCGCGAGGATCGTCATGCTGCTGAGCGCACCAACATAGGGTACGAAATTTAGGATTGCCACCACAACACCCCACAACAGAGGATTCGGCATGCCGAGGCAGGCGGTTACGACGGTCATGGCGACGCCGAGGCCGACATTCACCGATGTGAAGCTGATAAGATAAAACGAAATATCCGTCTCAATCTGGCGCGTGATCTCGACGGCTCGCTTCTTGTCATGAAAGGTCGGGATGACCGTAACCAGTTTGCGCAGGAAAACATCGCCTGACGCCAGCAAAAAATAGAGTAAAACGACAACGGACAGCCCTGCACCAATAACCTGTGGTGATCCGAGCAATACTGTGTCGATCAGTGCCGGGCGGACAACGCGAACTTCCTGGGGTCCTGAATTGACACCATTCCGAGCGGGTTCCTGCAATCGATCAGCGGCTTTCTTGATGTCATCGAATGGTTTGGTAAAGCCCTGCAGCTTCTGCTGTATCTGATGCAGGCTTTGAGGCGCCCGTTCGATCCAACTCTTGGCAGGAGCCGCCAGGGCAAACAACCCAGTTGTCAGCGCACCTATCAGCCCCAAGACGACCAGTGCAGACGCGAGTGGGCGGGCTAGACCCCGCCGCTCCCAAAAGCGTACAAGTGGCGAGAGCATCATGCTGAGCAGAACCGCTCCGGCAATTGGCGCGAGTAACGATGCAGCGAAGTAGAGCATTCCGAACACCAACAAGACAGCAATGATATTCAGTGCCAGGGTTGGGCCAGTGCTCGGCTGTAACAGACCGCCCTCGGTCGCAACCAAATCTTCGGGGGGCGAGATGGGACTTGATGGTTCGCCTTCACCATCTGCTGCATTGGTGATCATCGATCGTTTGGTTTCTCAAAGGTCTGTCACGCGGTATGCTCTGGGTCTACCGCAAGTAATTTCTCAATGGCCCTCACCTTGCGCTCGACAGGAATTTGCGATTGGCGATCGAGATCGCGACAGGTAGCAACTAAAATGGTACTAAGAGAGATTGTCATGGGTAGCCGTCGTTCGACGGTATTGAGCTGCGACGGGCTTTGTCCGATATGGAGCAACGGTGCCGCATGATCCGATTGGTCAGTCGGTTATGCAGTGAAAGGCACCTCGGGGGAGGTGCCTCTTTTGCTATTGTTAGGTACGGTGACGGCGACTACTTCTGGCCGTCCAGCCAATCATTGATAGCTTTTTCGCCCTGTTCTTTGTCGTGGCCGTAGCGTTTCTGTAGAAGGCCGAGCATCTCTGTCCGCTTGCCAGCAATGACGTCCAAATCGTCATTGGTAAGCTTGCCCCACTGCTGCTGAGCCTTGCCTTTGAATTGCTTCCAATCGCCTTCGACTTGATCCCAGTTCATAGGATGATCCTTCTCAATTGTTCGGGTAAAGACCGCTGGTCCGCGGTTAACAGAAACGCTGCCAATGATGCGATCGCGTTAAATGGGCACGATCAATGCGTCGATCTGCTCAGGCTTATGAAACGAACTTAATCAGTGACCAGGGCGCACCGGTAGGATCGGAATCTACTCAGTCAGCGAGCTTGCCACGGAAGCCGCCTCGCGACCTCATAGCCCGCTGATGTGGCGTTGGCATCAGACATTAAAAAAATCGAATTAGGCTCGAAATAGTGACACGTAAAACGCGCGCGAGGGGCGGTGCTGTGCCGGCCCCCGCACCTCTGATTGGTAGAAGATCATTGTGCAGGGGCCGCTCAGGCGCCGAATGGGTATTCGACGAATTCGATCATCGCGCCTTCGGGGCCTTTGCAATAGAAGGCGTTGGCGCGTCCACCGCGGAGTGAGACCGGGGTGTTGAGTGGTTCGTAGCCTGCGGCTTTGAGACGCTTGTGGACTTCGGCGGCGTTTTTGACTTGGAAAGCGATGTGCGTGTAGCCGAGATCGCATTGGCGGATAGGTACAGGCTCGCCTTTGGGCCTCATCCATTCAAACAGTTCGATATGAAACCCATCGCGCTCTAGCATGGCCCATTTGCAGCGGGCACCGGGCATGGCGACGACTTGGGCGAGTTCGGGTTCGCCACGGTCTAGATTTTCGCCGAGTACTTTAAAACCGCAGAAGTCGACAAAGAAATTGCGGGATTTTTGCCAGTCGCGGCAGGAGAAGGCGGCGTGGTGCGTGCGCACGATCAGATCGGCGATGGGTTCAGGTGCTTTGGTCATGGTGTGCATCCCAATTGAGTGGCGAGGTTGCCGAAGTCGGTGGCGACATAGTCCCAGGGGCCGTCGGCTTTGAAGTCGACTGTTTGATGGGGGCCATATTCTGTTGGTCGACCGACGAAGGCGGTGCGTAACCCTGCATTTGCGGCTGCGGCCAAATCACCGTTATGGGCAGCAACGAGCATGACTTCGTTTGGCGGCAAATTTAGCAGAGTGGCGGCACTGCGATAGGCTTCGGGTAATGGTTTGTAGGCGCGGGCAGTTTCGGCGCCGAGGACGACGTCCCAGGGGAGGGCAGAATTCTTGGCCAAGCGCGTTAGCAGTCCGACGTTGCCATTTGAGAGTGTGCCGATGATGTAATTGCGCTTGAGACGCGTGAGGCCTTGCACCACATCGGGCCAAGGACGCAGCCGGTGCCAAGCGCGCGTTAAATGTTCACGGTCGGCGGTCGTCACGGCGTTGAGGCCATGCTTAGCGAGTAGTGCATCGAGGCTTTCGCGATGGAGTACGTCGAGGATGGTCCATGCGCGTGTGCCGGAGCGGACGGCTTCCATAGAGGGTTGATAGAGCGCGCGCCACTCGTCCGTGAGAGCAACCCAATCGGCCTTGAGGCCGCGCGTGGTGCCGAATTGGGTAAGTTCGTCGATGATGCTTGAGCGCCAATCGACGACGGTGCCGAAGACATCGAATAGCAAAGCTTTGGCGATGGGAGGGGTGGTCATAGCGTACTCCGGCGACGTATGCAGTTTGCCGACGTTAGCATTCGTGTCAGGCTAGGCAATCGTTGGGTTGGCATCGGCCGCGCACGGGATGCTTGCGCTCAGCGCTGGGCTTGTTGTGATGGTCCTATGGCTCGTCTCAACGACCCGTCTGGCCGCGATGGCGGAGCAGGTGATCGGCAAGTACGAGCGCCATCATGGCTTCGCCGACGGGGACCGCGCGAATGCCGACGCAGGGGTCGTGGCGGCCTTTGGTAATGATCTCGGTATCGGCGCCGGTTTCGTCGATGGTGCGACGTGGTGTGAGGATCGATGACGTGGGTTTGACGGCGAAGCGGCAGATGATGGATTGGCCCGAGGATATGCCGCCGAGTATACCGCCGGCGTGGTTGGAGAGAAACTGCGGTTGGCCGTTTGGCCCCGAGCGGATTTCGTCGGCGTTGGCTTCGCCCGATAGTTCGGCGACTGCCATGCCGTCACCGATCTCCACGGCCTTGACGGCGTTGATGCTCATCATGGCGCTGGCGAGGTCGCTGTCAAGTTTGCCGTAGATGGGGGCGCCGAGGCCGGCGGGGATGTTGTCGGCGATGATTTCAATGGCCGCACCAACCGATGAGCCGGCCTTGCGAACACGGTCGAGGTCTTCGGTCCAGGCCTTTGCGGTGTCGACGTCGGGGCAGAAGAAGTCATTGTCGTTGATGTGGTCCGACGACCAGTTGCCGCCCCACTGCGCGGCGGGGATCTTGCGGGTGCCGATTTGCACGAGTGCGCCGCGAATGCGTGCGCCCGGACTTAAGTGTTCGATGACGCGTCGGGCGATGGCGCCGCCTGCCACGCGACAGGCGGTCTCGCGCGCGGAGGAGCGACCGCCGCCGCGATGATCTCGGAGGCCATATTTTTTGAAATAGGTGTAGTCGGCGTGGTCGGGGCGGAAGGATTGAGCGATGTTGCCGTAGTCTTTGGAACGCTGGTCGGTGTTGTCGATATGCAGAGCGATTGGGGTTCCGGTTGTTGTGTGCGTGCCGTCATTTGATTCAAGCGTACCGGAAAGCACTTTGACGAGATCGAGTTCGCGGCGCTGGGTGACGAACCGCGACTGGCCGGGGCGGCGTTTGTCGAGGAAAGACTGTATGTCGTTGCCGACTCGAAATGTGATGCCTGGCGGGCAACCATCGATCACGCAGCCGATGGCAGGGCCGTGGCTTTCGCCCCAGGTGGTCAAGCGGAAGAGATGGCCGAAGCTATTATGCGACATGACGGAGCCAGCCTAATGGTGCGGAATGTTTGTGGTTTCGACTCATGCGTACGCAATTGTCTTAGCCTGGAGTATTGCCCGAGACATAGCCTGAACTCCGCTTTGGCTGCAACCGACGGTGACTCGGGTGCGGAAGTCCACCACACGTAGAGGTCGCGGATGGGCCACAGGGGCGGATCATTCAGCCGTAGTCGCGATGACAAGCCGGTTGCGCGCCGATAGGCAGGTTAAGTCCATAGGCAATGATTCTATGGATTTTAACTAGGGAGACCGATGGATGCGAAGAACGACCGTAATCATCAGTGCCGTAGCGTTCGCATTGTGTAGCCTTGCCTCTATCGATACAGCGTCTGCTGCGAAAGCAGCGAAGACAACCAAAATGGGTTGTGTTGTAGGCAAGGAAAAATGGGACGCGACGGTGGGCAAATGCGCACCGGCAAAACCTGTCAAAAAAGCTAAGACGTAAAAAAAGCCTGGAGGGCCCTATGACCCTCCTAACCTGATGGACTGGACTGCGCGGGGTGTCCCAAACACAACGTGTTGTGATGTCGTTAGGATCGGTTGAAGAGAGAACTCCGGGATGCCGCACATCCTACGAGTTCTCTCTTTTTTATTTGGCGCAAGGCTTGTGCGCAGCCGCGCAAATCAATCGCACAAATTTATTGTGATTTTTCCGACTTTGACACTCGTTAGCCCTTAATGCGCATTCAAGAACGTGGCGACGTAGCGGCCATCGACGGCATTGAAGAGTTCGGGGATCTGCGGATGACGCAAGGGCTTGTCGCTGTTGTCGACCAAGAGGTTTTGTTCTGAAACGTAAGCGATGTATTCGGTCTCGGCGTTCTCGGCCAAAAGATGATAATAGGGCTGGTCTTTGGTGGGACGCATTTCAACTGGAATGGACTGCCACCATTCTTCCGTCGAATTGAAGACGGGGTCGATGTCGAAGACGATGCCACGAAATGGGAAGAGCCTGTGACGCACGACGGCGCCGACTGGGAATTTTGCTTCTCGCATGGCTTTTGGCATGGGACGCCTTCAACGCTTAACTCTTGGTTTCTGGCATATCACGGCCCACATGCCCTGTGTCAATGCTCGGACGTTTTGGCCGCTTGGGTGTGGCTCTGAAGTTCTTTGGCTTGGCGCTCTTTGAACATGCGTTCAAGCACAAAACTTAGGCCCAACCAGACGCCTGCAAGCGGGATGGTTACAACGGCGACGCCTGCGAAACCGAGGCCGAACTTCTTCATCAGGATGTCGAAATAGGTGCCCGACAATGCGTCGCCGCCGCGATAGACGACGGTGTCGATGAAGTTCTGTGCCTTGTACTTATCGTCGGGGGCGAGGGTGGTGTAGAGGACTTTGGCAGCGGGGCTGGCGAGAGAGAAGGTGACCGCACGCTCGATGACGATTATGGCCACGATGACCCAAAGCGTGGGGGAAATGGCAAGTGCGATGAAGCCGATGATGGCGGCGAAGGGGAGAGTGGCGGCGGAGAAGCCTAAGCCAAATTTATCCATGATGCGTGCGGTCAAGAATACTTGAATGATGATGGTCAGGATTGAGACGGCGAAGTCCATGCGGGCGAGGAACTGCACCCGCAGATCCCGGTTTTCGATAGCCGCGCCGACGATGTTGGCTTGCTCGAAGTAAAAAAATGTCGAGATGACGTTGGCGAGGAAGACCCACAACGCGACGCGGAACAGGTAGGGGCTTTCCCAGACACGCAGCGCACCAGCGAAGATTGAGCGGATGGTGGCGGGTTCGTGTTTTTGCGCGGTCGCGGGTTCTGATGGTGCGATGTAGGTTTGCAAATAGAGGGCGATGGCGAGTGCGAGAATCAAGAAGGTCGCGGCCACGAGCAACATATTGGAGCGGCCGATGGTGGTGGCGAGGGCTTGAGCGATGGCGGGGCCAGTCAGCGCGCCGATGGTGCCACCGGCTGAGATGAAGCCGTAAAGGCGTTTGGCTTGGTCCGAGGTCCAGGTGCTCGACATCACGCTCCAGAACAGAGAAATGACGAACAGGTTGAAGACGGCGGCCCAGACAAAAAACGAGTTGGCGATAAGCGGGGTTTGGGCACCTGAGCGAAGGAACAGCCAGTAGCCAAGCAAATTGAGAATAAAGAAGCCGTAGATCGTGGGGACGACGCGGCGGCGCTCGAAGGTTGAAACGATCCAGCCGAAAAGCGGAATGGCCAATAACATGATGATGAAAACGATGATGAAGACGTCTTTGAGTTTGTTGGCGCCGAGCATGAGACCCATTTCATCGCGCACGGGTCGGATGATGTAATAGGCGGTGAGTACGGCGAAGAAATAGAAGAACGAGGCGACGAGCGCGGGGATTTCTTTGCGTTCGGCGGTGACGACGCGGGCGAGCGCGGTTTCGAGGCGGGAAAATAGAGACGGTGACATTGGGCCTCGGACGCGACAAGGAGAGTGGAGGCCGTCAGTGTGCCGACGGAGGTCGTATGGTCAAGATGGCAATGACGATAAAGCTAAGAGCCTCAGTAGAACAGGCTTGAGACGCTTTCCTCGCGCGCGGTGCGAGCGATGCCCTCGGCCATCAGGGGCGCGATGGAGAGTACGCGGATGTTCTTTGTGGCTTTGACGGCTTCGGTGGGTTGGATCGAGTCTGTGATCACCAACTGCTTCAGTTTAGAGTTGGTGATCTTCGACACCGCGCCGCCTGAGAGCACGCCATGAGTGATATAGGCGTAGACTTCGATGGCGCCCGCTTCGAGGAGGGCGTTGGCGGCGTTGACCAGTGTGCCGCCTGAATCGACGATGTCGTCGATAAGGATGCAGCGTTTGCCTTTGACGTCGCCGATGACGTTCATGACTTCGCTTTCGCCCGCCCGTTCGCGGCGCTTATCGCAGATGGCGATGGGGGCGTTGACACGCTTGGCGAGAGCGCGGGCGCGAACCACGCCGCCGACGTCGGGCGAGGCGATGACAAGTTTGTCGGATTCGAATCGTTCCTGGATGTCTCGAGCAAAGGTTGGCGCGGCGTAGAGGTTGTCAGTGGGGATGTCGAAAAATCCCTGGATCTGGCCGGCGTGCAGATCGAGCGTCATGACGCGGTCGACGCCGGCACGTTCGATCATGTTAGCCACAAGCTTGGCCGAGATGGGGGTGCGCGGACCTGGGCGGCGGTCCTGGCGGGCATAGCCGAAGTACGGCATGACAGCGGTGATGCGCTTTGCCGACGAGCGCTTGAGTGCGTCGGCCAAGATCAACATTTCCATCAGATTGTCGTTGGCCGGAAACGACGTCGATTGCATGATGTAAACGTCTTGGCCACGGACGTTTTCGTGGATCTCGACGAAGATTTCCATGTCGGCAAAGCGGCGCACGGTCGAGCGCGTTAAGGGCTGACCGAGTTCGGTTGAAATTGCGTCGGCTAAGGGCCGATTGGAATTGCCAGTGACGATTTGGATATTCATGTCCCGCCCACCGGAGTTGTCGACCCGCGCGTCAAACGCCATGGTACTCAATCCTCAAAACACCGCCTAGCCTGAGGCGTGGTCTCTTTAGCAATCGAGCCCAGGCGTGTAAACGACCCGGGCTCGTTCATTTTATTCGGCATTGGTCGCAAACGATTGGTTTGGCGAGTGCCACAATTTTGAGCATTCGCGCTCAAGTTGCGGTGATTTGATCGTGTTCTGTATAGTTCTGGTTCGGTTTGGTTAGTTTTGGGCCGTCGTGGCACCGGCTTTTGGCAATAACTTCAAGATGCCTTGGGCTGCAGCCTGAGCTGCGGCTTCGGCGGTTTTGCCCCAAGATCCGTCAAGTGAGCCTTGCGGGATTTCATTTTTTTGCGTCACCGTACCGAGACGCTTGCCCTGGGGGTCTTTGACGATCCAGTCGATCTGTACCGACTGATTACCGTTGCTTGGAGATCCGACAGCTACGACACCTTCAACGCGATGGGCACTTGTCGGGTTGTTCGACATGGTTACGCCGCTCTTGCCGAGCTCTGTTTTAAGTGCTGTGGCGAGGGCGGTATTGCCGTCTCCCGGCGCGCCTGAAAGTGCTGTCACCATGGTGCCCGACGGCGTAGCGATTGAGGCTGGACGATCGATCGATGCAGTTGTGGGCGTCGTTGGGACTTCCTGTGCAGCAGCTGCGATTGACTTTGTGGCCACCGCTGTTGCCGTTGGTGTGGTGGCTGCGGCAACAGCTTGCGGCGCCGCACCAATGGCCGATGCTGACGGCGATACTAGTGTCGCGGGGGTCGCAGAGGCTACGGCGGGGGCGGCAGAAGGTTGTTGCGTGGAGAGCCACGCGCCGAACGACGCTGCGGATTTCTGCGCAATGGTTTGCGAGATTTGCGGCGATACGGCTGACCATGGGTCTTTGCCGTTGCCATTGCTGATGATCTCTTCGCCGGTGATGCGATTGGTGCGGCGGCCCTGAGGATCGGTCACGTCCCAGATGTAGGAAACTTTGACGCCGACGCGATCTTTGGCGGCAACCACATAACCGCGCAAAGTGTGCTCGGCCTTGTCGGTCGCGCCAACGACGGTAGCCTTTTGGCTCCCAACCGCTGTGGTCATGTCTTGGAACATCTGCTTGGCAACACCATCGGGTGCGCCGATCACGGGAGCAAGAGCGATGCGCGGCTGGGCGATCACTGGTGGAGGTGGGGCAGCCTGTGTGATCTGAGTTTCCGGCTCAGACGAACTGGCTCCGAATATAGATGCGCCCGATTCGCAGCCAGCCAATGCCAGTGCGCAAAAAGCGGCGAGCGTGGGTAATTTGATGGCGCGAGACACAATAGTGCCTGCAATTGATTGTGTGGTCGTCACTTGGAGTCTCCCTCGAGGAGAAGTCGATCTCCGGTCGCCGACGTACCAACATTGCGGCGATTTCAAACTGATTCCGGTACTCGTTGCTGTAAGTCCAATATGTGTGCCGTCACTGTCCGTCCAGTTCGTTTCGGCAACACTTGCGGTAACAGTTGCACAAGTTGTGTGTTTTAGGCACAGAATCTTGTGGATAGGGCAGGTCACGCCAAAGCTATGGCGGAAATTTGGCGGCCGTAATCGGGCTCACGGGCGTGTGTGGTGCGGCGATAGGAGAAGAATCGATCGGGATCGGCGTAGGTGCAGGTGGTGACCGAAGTGACGGTGCTGATGCCTGCGGCACAGGCGCTGTCGCGGACGAAGGCGGGAAGGTCAAAATAGGGGCGTGACGCTGCGGCAGGGGTGTGGAAATAGGCGCTATTGGCGCTAGATTGGGTCGTGAAGTTCAGTTGGAACTCGGGTCCTACTTCATAGTTTTGTGGGCCGATGCAAGGGCCGATAGCCGCGATGATGCGTTTTCGGTCGGCACCGATGGACTCCATGGCTTCAACAGTTGCTGCGATGACGCCGCAGAGTGCGCCTTTCCAACCGGCGTGGGCGGCGGCGATGACGCGGGCCTCGGGGTCGCAAAAGAGGATTGGGGTGCAGTCAGCGGCAAGGGCGCCCAAGGCGAGGCCGGGTGTTTTGGTGACGAGTGCGTCAGCTTTGGGTTGGGCGTCGGGTCCCCACGGTTCGGTGACGATGACGGCTTCTGCTGAGTGGATTTGGTATGCGGTTAAGAGGCGTTCGCCAGATGTGCCGAGGTGGCGGGCGACGCGGGCGCGATTTTCAAGGACATTGACCCGTAGGTCTTGGGAGCCGAGACCGCAATTGAGGGCGCCGTAAATTCCACCCGAGACGCCGCCCTGGCGCGTAAAGAAACCGTGGGCGAGGTTGGGGATGGCGCTGAGGTTTGGCGACGTGATCGGCGTGAGCATTGGGGGCGTGACCATATGGTGCGAGAGCCTCAAGCGAGTGTCTGAGTGCGATGCCTGAGTGATCGTTTTAGTCAAATCCTGGAAGCGGAGGTAGATGGGGCGAGCGCAGGCCTAAGACCTTAAAGCGCGTACCCATGGCTTGTGGCGCGATCAATCGTCCGGCTGACATTTCGATCATGTTGGTCTGGTCGGGATTGGCTTTGATGAGGCGTTGCGCACGTTCAACGAGGCCGAGATTGCCGAGAAATTCGGCTTGGGTCGTGATCGGTTCGGCGATGAGGTTGCCGGATGCGGTGGAGCGTGTGCTGAAATCTGTGAAGTCGACGTGGTTGGTTAGGTCGGCTTCGCCTGGAGACGTTAGCGGGTGTTCTGGCTTGTGGGCGCGGACTGCTTGAAGCGTGTCGCGCTGACCTTGTTTGGTGTGGCCATAGTCAATGAAAAGCGCGGCGGCGATTTTTAACGGTTGGAGCAATCCTTTTACCAAGTCGCCCGTATCGACGTTGGTCGCGATTTCGGCATTTTCGCGTTCTGCAGGAATGAAGATCAGTTGGTCATCGGCGTCGAGTCCGACGCGGCGCGTCGCTGGTTGACCTGCGTCATCGCGCTGCATTTGCGATACGGGAAGTGCGTCGAGGAATTCGTTGGCGATGATGATCGTCGGTTGATCGTTCTCGTTTGGGAGCGCAAAATCTGATTGCCAGTGAAGGGGGAGCGTGACGGCGGAAAGTGTTTTTTTCTGCTCTGATGCGAGTGCGTCTGAACTTTCGATCAGCGTGACACTCAGGGCCGCATGGAAGCTTGGCACGCGCGCCGTGGCTCGTAGGGCGTCGGCCATCAGTGTGCCGCGTCCGGGCCCGAGTTCAATGAGGCGGAGTTGGGTTGGCGATCCCATCTGCTGCCAGACGATGGCGCACCAAAGTCCGATTAGTTCGCCGAAGATCTGGCTGATTTCGGGGGCGGTGATGAAATCGCCTTTGGCGCCGATGGCGTTGCGGTTGCGGTAGTAGCCGTGCTCGGGATGTTGAAGGCATTCGGTCATGTAGGCGTCGATGCCGATGGGGCCATCGCGTTTGATGCGTGCTTTCAGTCCTGCGAGTAATGGCGTGTCACGGCGGGCGTTGGGATCGTAGAGTTGCGCGCTGTCGGTCATGACTTAGTTATGGGCTGTTTTAGTGATTGCAGGATCAGATAAACGCCAGCAGCGATCATGGGCAGCGAGTAGAGCATCCCGGGGCTGAGGAACGGGAAGATGGCCCAGGGTGAGGTGTCGGCTTCGCGGAAGATTTCGCAGAAGGTGCGCGCGATGCCATAGCCAGCGGTGAAGGTTCCTGCAACAATGCCGGGACGCTTGAGGGCGTCGCGTTTGTATATCAGCCAAGCGCAAATGACGAATAGAGCCGCACCTTCGAGCCCGGCTTCGTAGAGTTGGCTTGGGTGGCGCGGGGCGGGACCGGCGCCGGGGAAGACCATGGCACAGGGGGCGTTGGAGGCCTTGCCCCAAAGTTCGGCGTTGATGAAATTGGTGATGTGGCCAAAGAACAAGC
>JABFRJ010000366.1 GCA_013141255.1 Hyphomicrobiaceae bacterium | reverse complement strand
ACGAAAAGCAGCTGCGCAAGGAGATCATCAAAACCGCGGTGACGATGAGCCAACGCGGCTTGTCACCTGGGCGCTCGGGCAACGTCTCGGCGCGGTATGACACCGGCATGCTGATCACGCCAACCGGCATGGCCTACGATCAACTGAAGCCTAGTGACATCGTGTTCGTCGATAGCGACGGTGGCGTGATGGGCGGCCAGAAGAAGCCGTCGAGCGAATGGCATTTCCACCTCGCCGCATACGCTGCGCGCCCTGACCGCAACGCGCTGGTTCATACCCACTCGATGCACGCAACCGTGCTGGCGTGCGCGCACGAACCAATTCCAGCGTTTCATTACATGGTGGCCGTAGCGGGCGGCAGCGACATTCCATGCGTGCCATACGCGACCTTTGGCACGGCGGAGCTGGCGGCTCATGTCGCGAACGGCTTGAAAGATCGCGATGCGTGCCTGATGGCCAACCACGGCCAGATTGCACTTGGCGAAAATCTTGCGCAGGCGCTAGAGCTGGCGTTCGAGGTCGAGACCTTGGCCGGGCAATACTTCAAAGTGCTGCTGCTTGGCGCCGCCCACATTCTACCCGACGCCGAGATGGAATTGATGATCGAGAAGTTCAAGGCTTACGGCCAAAGAGCGAACCTATAGCGCTTGTGCTCTCAGCTGCTCCTGTTATGCATATTCTCAGTATGCGTATCTGGGGGACTAAAAAATGAACTTGCATGAGTTCTTTGCGAAGTTAAACGAATTTCCTGGGGACGTACTCTGGGGTGCCGTAGCAACCGCTGCAAGTTTGATTGGTGCAACGTTCTTAGGTGGCTGGGGCCTCAAGTCTGCAATTTCTGGCACGGCCCATCGCGACGCGAAAGCCGAAGCTGACCTAGCGAGATTGCGTGCCAATACAGCAGAGACCGATCTTGAAAAGTTGAAACTCTCACAGGCGCGGGCCGTTGAGCGCGTGCAGGATCTCGCGATCGAGAACAGCAAACTTCTGTCGTTGGTCAACACGCGGCAGGCTGGTGGCGCAGTAGAGGCGCAGGAAGCCGCAATTGTTGCGGATCTTAGGACAAGAGTTTCCAAGTTTGACGCTTTGAAAGATGCCTTGTTTGGTGCGGAAGATGATTTATGGAGGATGAAAGCGCCTGCTCCGCCTGAAAAATTCGAATCCAGAATGCGCGAGAGCCGCACGCGGATTGTGACTATCGCAAATTTGAAAGGCGGCGTTGGAAAAACAACGACAGCTGCCAACTTGGCGGCTCATTTCTCAATCGCTCGCGGCAAGCGCGTCCTGTTGATCGATTTCGACTATCAGGGTTCGTTGACGCGGATGATGACCTTGGGAGTAAAGATACCGCTTGGCAGCAGTATTCTTGCTGATGCGTTGCTCGGGGGTGAGGTTGACGGGAAATGGACTGCCCAGGTCTCGCGAGAGCTTGGCGCGAGTTTGCCTGGAATGCGCCTGATCACGTGCGGACCAACTTTCGATTCGTTTGAAAACCGCATTCTGATGCGCTGGTTGCTCGGTGAGACAAGCGATGACGTACGGTATCGGTTGGCAAAGCTGTTACTCAGCCAGTCTGTACAGGATGAGTTTGACCTCGTCATTATCGACGCGCCACCAAGATTAAGTGTGGGCACAGTCAATGCCCTTTGCGCGTCACATGCTATTCTGGTCCCGACTGTTCCAGACCGGCTATCGGTCGATGCCGTCGGACGCTTTTTGCAGCGCGCAAATGCCTTTCGGGAGTTAAACTCTTCGTTGCTTAAGGTCGGCATCGTCGCATGCTTGACTGAAACGACGATCCTAAAGCCTCACGAAGCCGAGGCGATGGACTTGGCGAGGACCAGCCTCGACCTCTGGCACGGCCAAGGGAAGGTGATGGAGACGAGCGTTCGCCACTTCACATCATTGGGTAGGGCAGCCGGGCGAGAAATTGGGTATTTGCAGGATAGGACGGTTCGGGAATTGTTTGATAAACTAGGCGCAGAGGTGGCTCAGCAATGGCAAATGTAAAAGTCGCGGCTATTCGCAAAACCTTAGATGCGTTCGCCGAACTCTATGATCACGCAGGTGCGTGCAACAACGCTGTCGCATTGCGCAAATTGAGTGTTGCTCTCTGCAAGGCAGACAAACGAACAGTGGACGAACTTGTCAACATCCTGTCCACAGGTGGTCAACCGCCGTCCGTACCTCCTATTGTTTCAACTGGACATTGATTCGCCTGGAATTTGGCATCGATGTTAGGGGCAAGGAGGACAGGCCATGCGTGGACATAGTTTGCGCGAACTACTGCATGACATCCAGTCATCGATCTCCGCCGCTGGTGCTGTCGTTCAGGCAAAAGCGCTTGGCCAACTGGCCGAAGCGTTCAAGCACAGCGACGAAAAGAGTGTTGATGATATATCAGCAGACATTGCATCGGCAATTGCAGACGCTAATGCCCCGGCCTGGGAAAAGCATGCAAAGGCACTAAAAGCCTCTGCATTGGATGAGCGGCTTTTTCTTCAAGCAATTGCGGCTATCCAAAATGACAAAGGTCTAAAGAAGCCGCAGATTGTGGCCATCGCTAAGGATTATGGCGTTCGCGTCGAGGCGAAGGCGTCGGTCGATAGATTGGTCGAACAGATCAAAAGCATCTTCTACGAACAGCTTTACCAGCGTGATGCCGACGCGATGGCCCAAAGAGCCACACCCTGGTGAAGGGTTACCACATATCCTCGGGGCGTTCGTTGGCTTTGACGTGCAGTCTCCACGCCTGATCGCGGACGCCGGCGACGTGGGGGCAACGTTTGAGATGAGCCACCGCCACGGGCG
>JABFRJ010000052.1 GCA_013141255.1 Hyphomicrobiaceae bacterium | reverse complement strand
CGGATTCGGTTGACGACGTCGACTTCGTCAGTTTCTGAAACCATTCAACGACTGTTTCGGGGACTTTATCGTCGTCTGGGTCTTTGATCGCTTTTTTATTTGCTGACTGGGCAGATTTCTCAGTTCTATCGCTGGAATTCGTTTTCTTGCCGCTGCTCGCGGGCGTTGCATCGTCATCGTCATCATCTTGCTTTGCACTTTTTGCGACCGTGCTTGATTTTTTGCCGTCGTTGCGTTGTTCCGACGCGCTGGTCGATTTCCGAGCGTTATCTTGCTGCTGTTGCTGTTGCTGTTGCTGTTGCTGTTGCTGTTGCTGTTGCTGTTGCTGTTGCGCCCGCGCGGCTTCGCGTTCTTGTTGTTGGCGTTCACGCTCTTGCTGGGCGCGCTCTTGTTGCTGACGTTCACGTTCACGTTCTTGTTGTTGGCGTTGCTGCTCGCGGGCCCGCTCAGCCTCTTGTTGCGCGCGCTCATTGCTCTGCTGTGATCCGGCCAGAACTGGCGCGGCGGCCAGACTCACTAGGCATAGCAGCGAAAAAACGCGTGCAGCCACTCCGACGCGGAGGACGGATCGGGCGTGCAATCGTAGTAATTGCGTGTACCTCTGCGCGTCTTGCATTCCCTCCCCCCTTTTTTTATGCGTCGTTCAATCGGCGCAAATCACATTGCCATACTTTGAGGCAATTCTGCGTCAACGCAATGCCGCAGTATCGTTCATGGATTAAATTGAGGATTATGGGAATAAAGGAGCGTCAACAGCGTTATTTAGTCGTTTTTGGTGCTGTTGCGCCGATGAGACGGCTAGATGGAATTGTAATCTGACGGTGCCCGTCCATATGATACGACAAGCGTTAGAGGCCAGTGGTCAATTCGAGGAGCCACGACGGCATCAGCCGGACAATTGCAGCTTCGATTCGCTTATCAAACCCTGAAAGTACGGAAAAACCGACCACGACTAGCAATGCGCCCATCACCAGACGCCCGCCGCGCCCAACAGAGGCCAGTTTCGATCGGACGCGCAGCAATGTTGCTGGAGGCAGAAAGCCAATGGCTGCGAGCGGTAACCCGGCCCCTAACCCGAAGGCTAGCATTGTTGCGGCGACTTGGCCGATATTTTCGCCGCGTGCTGCCATCAATGAAGCTGCGCCCATGGTCGGGCCAACACATGGGCTCCAGATAGCCCCCAGCAGTACTCCGACACTGAATTGACCGACAAGGCCAGATTTGGGCGACGACTGTGATAGGCCCGCGACTTTGTTAGCAATGGGCTCTAAGAGCGTTGCAAGACGTGTTTGTAGAGCTGGCGACAAAAGTACGATGCCTGCAAGAATGAGTATGATAGCTGCAACATTGCGCACCCGATCTTCGCTGAGACCAAGACTATGGCCGGCGAGCGCGACAATCAAACCGAGAAGCGTGAACGATAGACTGAGACCGGCGGCGAGCGCCAAAGGTCCTTGCCGATGCTCACCTATGGCCGCGGCGAGAATGATAGGGATTAGAGGCAACGTGCACGGCGACAAAAGTGAGACGAAACCGGCCATGAAGGCGAAAACGAGCGTGCCGAGCATTTTTGCGCCATCCAAATCCGATGCTAGGCAGATACTTTAGAGCGTCGAACGCACCAGTTTTTCGATGGAGGCAGCGTTGGAATCGCCGACTGAACGGGCCGTCTCAGCCGCGCCCTTGAACGCGATCAGCGTACTTTGTTTGGTGACGTTGAAGCGCTTGAGCACATCTTTCTCTAAGTCGTATTCAACGGTTATCAAAAGCACCTTGGCAAAATCGGGCTGTTTGCGGAGGTTCGACAAGACTTTGCCTTGCACTTGGCAGATGGGGCACCAACCGGCACTGACTTCGATCACAATGGGGCGACCTGCCTTTTGGGCCTCGACGAAGGTTTTTTCGTCGAAGGCTTCGCCTTCAAATGCCAATCCGGGTCGGGTGGCTATGACATTGATTGCCATAAGAATAGCGGCAGTCACGACAAACATCCGACGGCGATTTATGTCCGGCATAGGCGGCCCCTTGGACTACAGCATCAAAGCTGGCGTCATAGTAGCATATTCAAACCCGCGAATGTTTTCAAATTCTCGTTTACCCTCCCTCGGACAACTGGTTCTATGATTTGCGGCGTTACACACCGTTTTCGTCGAGTTGCGGCACCCGTGACAAGCAGCCGAGCAGGCGCTCCATTCGCAATTGATCAAATTCACGCCAACAGTGGGAAACCAATTGATCGTCACCGTTGGCGCGGGCGAATTGCCAAATGGCCGCGAGCAGGGGTTCGAGCTTGGGCAGGAGCTCGCCGGTCCGGAGGTCATCAGTGCTCCAACCTTGGTACAGTGCAGATTTTCGATACTCGGTTTCATCGGCTGCCGCTTGGGCGCCGGTATAAACGCGATTGAGACGCGCGATGTCTTCTTTGATCAAATACTGTTGGAAGTAGCTGTCTTCGGATTCCAGGCGTGCCGTCAAATCTTGCAAAATTTGCATCGCTTAACTCCGTCGCGGGTCGCCCTTACTTGCCCCAACTTAATACCTTGGCATTGAGGTCGCGCGCAATCTCGATCAGGCCCGCCCGAGTCTCGGGGTGGAGTGGCGACAAGGGATGGCGAACGGCGTCGGAACGGATCACGCCCCCCTCTTGCATCAAGGCTTTGGCGGCGATGAGGCCGCATTGCCGGTTCTCATAGTTGATGAGCGGCAACCATTTGGCATAGGCCTTTTTCGCAGTCGCTCTGTCGCCGCGGGCCCACGGGTCCATGATTTCGCGGATGCCGTCGGGATAACCACCGCCGGTCATGGCGCCGGTCGCG
>JABFRJ010000471.1 GCA_013141255.1 Hyphomicrobiaceae bacterium | reverse complement strand
CCGCGTCCTTCCTCACCACTGAAGAAAAACGCGCCGCCGCCGGTTACGGCCCAATGCCACCTGCAACAAAGTCCCGAAAACCACTCACCAAAGACTTCGACCCCGATCAAGCCCGCGACGAATTCGGCCGATGGACGACGGGAGATACATCGACGGGAAGCGATGGCGATCTCGAAGGTATTTTAGAAGACGCCACAGTTGGTATTTTCGAAGCATCTGAATCGGGGTCAACGCCAGATGATGGCAGCACATCGACCGATGATGCCGAACTACAAGAGGTATCACGCCGCCGCGCAGGACCAACAGGAACTCCAGCACAGGAGGTTCGCCTTGATGCCGCCGCTGCGCAGGCTCGCGACGCAACGCGGCGCGTTCGCGAACTTGACCCAGAATGGCGCGGCCCGCAGAGCGTCACAGCTGGAATGGAAGGTGCCATAGCTCATCAAGAGGCAACAGCGCGCGCCGCCGAGGCTCGTCTCAATGAAGTCCTCCGAGACGCTGTCCCTGGCACAAATCCAGCATGGGGCGTTAACAGACTGACCAAGGACCTATATGATCGAGGCTATATACTTGAACGGCCCGCTCGTGGTGCTGGAATGATTTATACAAACCCGGGCACAGGCGAAGAAGTTCGAATTATGGAGTATCCAATCCGCCGGTATCGCACTGATCCAGATGAGAAATTTTATTACGATTACTACTATCGGTACCGGACCGGAAACGATCAAGGCTGGGGACGAGCGACGCCAGTGCCAAACAAGAAAAAATACTAAGGATGATGTATCATGGATAAGCACGAGATTGCAGAGCGCGTACTTAGTGAACTGGACGAGGCGGGTGAAGAAAACGCCGCGTCACTTGCAAATACGAGTCTCGACCAAACAGGTCTTGCCGACGAACGCGCGATCTACGAATTGGCAATAAATGACCTCTTAAGTGCGGCGTTCATCGACCTCGCGACAAAATCAAAACAGCAGAATCATTGGACCATTATTCCCCCAGTGAAAACGTTGCCGCCATCCCTCTCACTTACCTCTCTACTCACCTATGATCCTCGGCGGCAGTGTTGGACTTGGGCCACGGAAACGAAAATACTCCTAGTGTTAACAGATACGGGTCGCAGAAAAAGCGAACAGTTGTTGACTGAACGTGGCCATCGATGGTGGCGAAAAGCTATGTAGCCCGCCCCTCAGGCGCGCTCGTCTATACCTCCCGCGACGGCAACCTCACACCCGACCAGTTTGAACGCCTGAAAGCCGAATTGGAATCCGGCTTCCAAGGCGCCGGTAACGCCGGACGCCCACTACTCTTGGATGGTGGTCCCGCCTGCGGGTGCGAAGTCGGCACCTGAAGTGCAACAATGAGAATCCGCATCGTTCCGAGCGAGCAAGTTGTTCAGCCTTGAAACAAATGAAAAACGGTGAAACAGTCTCGATAAATCCGCAACGAGAGTGTTTCCTTGCTTTCGAACCGAGTTGTGGTGCGCGAAATGATCAAAAGTTATAAAGTACAATATCGTCGGTCGCGCCTGCCATTGGTTGCGGTATTGGCAATTGCCGTTTCACTTGTTGGTATTTTTGCGGCGAAGATATCCGATCGTGCAGCTGCGCAGGCGGCTATCGACATACTGGCCAGGCAGTTTGTGGAAAAGCACAAATGCCGCCTCGCAGAACTGTTGCGGTTCGTGCGCAAAGCTGGTGATGGAAAATCCGAGAAAGATCGATTTTTGATTGTAAATCCAAGTTTAACCCCAGAACATTATGTGCAGTGCCTGTTTGCCGACGGTGCCAGACAAGCATTATGCGAAGCAGCATCGGGAGCGTATCGCGCACCAGACGATACCAGATCATCTCTCGCGAGTATTTGGCAAATAGCAGAATTACAACAACTGGGATTTCAGCTTCCAAGTAGTAATCAAAACTTTCAGCAACGTATTGGTCTCCCCGAGCCTAACGAACCACTCGAAGCACTTGCCGAGCTATATCTCAAGACATTGTTTTACGCCTATGGGGCAAGGGAGAATACGGCGTTGACTATCAATGCGCCATTTCTCCGAAAGAAAAACATCCCGAGCGAGTGCCGCCCCCTATCTTGATGACGAGCGACCAAAACCAAACGCGTCGATCAATTCTTCCTGCTACTAATCACCACCGCCCCCAAGGGCGGTTTTTTTATGCCTCCACGTTCCTCGGAGCATCCATGACCGCAGCACCAAAAACACCGCACATCGAAGCCAAGTTCACCGCGCTCGATCTCAAACCTACAACCGAGACCGGCGTCTTTGCTGGCTACGCCTCACTCTTCAATCGCGAAGATCTGGGCCACGACATCATTCTCCCCGGCGCCTTCCGCGACACGCTTTCAAAGCGTGGCGCTTCCGGCGTTCGAATGCTATTCCAACACAATCCATCCGAGCCAATCGGTGTCTGGGAAGAACTACGCGAAGACGAACGCGGCCTCTACGCCCGCGGCCGCTTGACACTCGACGCCTCCCGCAGCCGCGAAGTCCACGCCTTGATGCGCGCCGGCGCCATCGACGGCCTCTCCATCGGCTTCAACGTCAAACGCGCCGAGCGCGACCGCAATACCGGTGTCCGCCGCATCGGTACGCTCGACCTTTGGGAAATCTCTGTCGTCACGTTTCCGATGCTGCCGGAAGCACGCATCGGTGCTGTGAAATCCAAACCCTTCGCGGGGACCATCCCCACCCCGCGCGATTTCGAACGCTGGCTCATGCATGACGCTGGGCTCAGTCGTTCCGAGGCTCGAGCGCTGATGGCGCAAGGTCTCAAAGGATGGACGCGCCAGCGCGATGCGGCCCGCTTAT
>JABFRJ010000516.1 GCA_013141255.1 Hyphomicrobiaceae bacterium | reverse complement strand
CTGGGATTCGATACTTTTTGGATCAACGAAGACGTTGGGTTGATTGGAGCCCTTGTCGATGGCTGGGCAACCGACCTCCATCAGCCAAAAGGGTTTTGACTGCGGTGTCCAGGCTGTCGGTGTTGGCTGCTCGATGCCGTTGACGCGATTATAGTGTTGCGATGTCCACCACGAGCGGATGTCTTTGTAGCGGTAGATCCAGGGTTTGCCTAAACCGTCGGTGATGGACGTGCGGACTTGTGCCGCGCGATCAGCGTCAGAGGCGTAGTACCAATCGTAGCCTTCGCCCGCGCTGACATTGCCGATGAGATAGTTGAGGTCTGTGAGGGCAACGTGACCTGCTTGAGCGTCGAGATGGTCGGAGCCGTCGCGCCAATCGCTTAGGGGCCAATAGCAATCGATGCCGATTGCATCGATGTTGGGCGAGGACCACAGGGGGTCGAGGTGGAAGGTGACGTCGCCACTGCCGTCTGTGGGTTGGTGGCCAAAGTATTCGCTCCAGTCGGCGGCGTAGACGATCTTGGTGGAAGGACCGAGAACTGTGCGCACGTCGGCTGCGAGTTGTACGAGGGCTGCGACCATCGGGTAGGATTGCGCCGCGCCGCGAACTTGGGTGAGGCCGCGCAATTCTGAACCCAACACGAATGCGTCAATGCCACCTGCAGCTTTGGCGAGGTGGGCGTAGTGCAGGATCATGCGACGGAAGGACCACTCGGCAGGGCCGCTATAGGCGACCGAGGTGCCTGTGATGGCGAAGTGGGAGACTTGCGCGGTGCCGATGAAGTTGTCGATGGCGGAGACGGCAGCCGGAGATTTATCAGGTGTGCCGACGCGTCCTGATGCGGGCGAAACTGTAATGCGTCCGCGCCAGGGGTAAGCGGGTTGTGTCGATGCTGTTGAATACGGATCGGCAAGTGTATTGCTGGATGGCACATCCATCAGAATGAATGGCGAGACGACGACGTTGAGGCCGCGCGTTTTGAGATCGGTGATGGCGTTGATGACGGAGGTATCGTCCGGTGTTCCGCCATAAGCAGGGCGACCGTCAACCTGGCTGACGAGATGGGCTGTGCTGCGTGTTTGACCGGCGACGGACCAGGAGCGCGGAGTTGTGGTTTTCTCCGCTCGGTCGACGCCGGGTTTTAAAGTGCATTCGGCGGCGTTGAGCGATGATCCAAACCAACTGACGACGAGGGAGACAGACTCGACGTTTGGCAACGTCGCTTGCAATTGGTCGACGGCGACGGTCCAATCGGTGCCACCGATTTTTGTATGCACGTTCTCGGGACGCAGCGTGATGGTGCCTACGCGCTGTTTGATTTCGCTGGTGTCGTAGACGAATTCGCCGGAGCCTGGGATCATGACGACGCCGCGAATGCGGGCGGAAAGATCGTCAACCGAGCGGTCGACTTCGAAAGACAGTTGCGGAATGCGATTGCCAAACTCGGCGAGCGGGAGGCGATCAAAAACGATGTAGGCGAGGCCACGATAGGCGGGCGCAGCGTTGGTGCCTTCCTTGCCTTCGATGAGGGCGTCGAGGAGTTGAGTATCGCTGCCGAGATAGAGACGCGTGGTGTAGTCGGCCAACGCGATTTCGCGACCGTCGGCCCAAACGCGGCTGATGCCGCTGATCTCGCCCTCACAGAGGCCGATGGCGAAGTTGGCGTAATAGCGGTAGTCGGTTTGCGTGACGGATGGCGATGTGCGCATGCCTTTGCCGCCGCCCCCTAATTCTTCGGTAACAACTTCTTCTTCGAGGTTGGTGGCCCAGATCAGTTGGCCCCCTAGTCGAGCGCGACCGTAGAGGCGTGGGATGGCTGCGCCTTCGGTTGACGATGTAATTTGTAATTCGGAGAGGCGTGGGCCTTCGATGCTGCGCCCGGCACCGGACGCACCGAGGAGGGCTTGATCGATCATCGATCCGGCCATGGCACCGAGTTGGGTGCCGATGGCGGCGCCGGTCAGTGTGGTGCCGAGGATAGACAGACCGGCGGGAAGCAATGCGCTGCCGGCTGCAGCGCCGAGGGCTCCGAGTGCAAGGGTAGCCATAGGGATCTCGATTGGGTCAGGGCGCGATTATTGGCTGCGCGGGAAACGAAAGGCGGCGGCGACATGGCGTTGCCACCAGGGTGTGAGCGTGATTTCGAGAGCGGGGGAGCCTTCGAAGGCGTGCAGCATGCGACCGGGCGCGACAATGATGCCGAGATGTTTGACCATCATGCCGGTGCGCCAACGGAAGGCGAGAACATCGCCGGTGGTGGCTTCGGTTATGACAAGTTCGTCGAGGTGGCGGCGGGCGGCGTCCAGAAGGGTTTCGCTGCGTGCGGCTTCGGCCCAGTCGCGCGAGTAGGCCGGCGCTTGTTCGGCTTCATGGCCGTAGAGATCGCGGTAGACGCCGCGCACTAGGCCGAGGCAATCGGTGCCGATGCCTTTGGCGCTGGCTTGGTGGTGGTAAGGTGTGCCGAGCCAGGTGCGCGCGAGGGTGACGATGTGGGCGGGACTTATTGTTGGTTGGAGATGACGTTGTTGCATGTTTTTGCTCGCATGGTTTGAAATCGTTGCTTCCGGTCAGCACAGGGACCATTTGCACTACGTTGTCCCCCCCTCGCCTTCCTGCTTTGTCGGCATTCGCCGACTGGCCCTCCCCCACATTTTTGATTGTGGGCCTGCGCCCACGGTGGGGGCGGGAGAAGAGGCGGTGGTTCCATTGGGCAGGGAAACCGAGTGCGACGAACTTAGAACAGGCGGCTTTGGCCGTTGGCGGTGCCGGTGCCGGGACGGGCAACGGTGACGACGAAGTCGTTGCCAGGCATGTGGGGGAAGCCACGAAAG
>JABFRJ010000247.1 GCA_013141255.1 Hyphomicrobiaceae bacterium | reverse complement strand
TCATCTACGGCTTCCGCCAAGACGTCATGGGCAAACTGAAATAATTGAAGTCGGAACCACGACCATGCCAATCAAAATCTCTCGCGCCGCTTACGTCGGTATGTATGGCCCCACCACTGGCGACAAGGTGCGCCTCGCCGACACCGATCTCATCATCGAGGTCGAAAAGGATTTCACCACCTACGGCGAGGAAGTGAAATTCGGCGGCGGCAAAGTCATCCGCGACGGCATGGGCCAAAGCCAGATCACCAACGCCAAGGGCGCGGTTGATACCGTCATCACCAACGCCCTCATTCTCGACCACTGGGGCATCGTCAAAGCCGACATCGGCATCGTGCGCGGCCGCATCGCCAAGATCGGTAAGGCGGGCAATCCCGATATACAACCCAATGTCGACATCATCGTCGGTCCCGGCACCGACGTCATCGCGGGCGAAGGAAAAATCATCACCGCTGGCGGCTTCGACAGCCACATCCACTTTATCTGCCCGCAGCAAGCCGAAGACGCCATGATGGCCGGCATGACCACGCTACTCGGCGGCGGCACCGGTCCCTCGCACGGCACCTTCGCCGCCACTTGCACACCCGGCCCCTGGCATATCGAAATGATGTTACGCGCGGTCGACGCATTGCCGATCAACTTCGGCATTGCCTGCAAAGGCAACGCCTCGCTGCCAGCGCCGCTTGAAGAGATGATCAACGCTGGCGCCTGCGCCATGAAGTTGCATGAAGACTGGGGCACGACACCCGCCGCCATCGACAACTGCCTCGCCGTCGCCGACGATCACGATGTCCAAGTCATGATCCATACCGACACGTTGAACGAGTCCGGTTACGTCGAAGATACCATCAAAGCCTTCAAAGGCCGCACCATCCACGCCTTCCACACCGAAGGCGCAGGCGGCGGTCACGCGCCCGACATCATGAAAGTCGCAGGGCTCGAAAACGTCTTACCCTCGTCCACCAATCCCACGCGCCCCTTCACCGTCAACACCATTGACGAACACTTGGACATGCTGATGGTCTGCCACCATCTATCCTCCAAGATCCCCGAAGACATCGCCTTCGCCGAAAGCCGCATCCGCAAAGAAACCATCGCCGCCGAAGACATACTGCACGATCTCGGCGCTCTCTCGATGATGAGTTCCGACAGCCAAGCCATGGGCCGCATCGGCGAAGTCATCATTCGCACCTGGCAAACCGCGCATAAAATGAAACAGCAACGCGGCGCACTCCCCGAAGACAAGGGCAAGGGCAACGATAACTTCCGCGCCAAGCGTTACATTGCTAAATACACGATCAACCCCGCCATCGCGCAGGGCATGTCAAAACACATCGGCTCCGTGGAGGCGGGCAAACTCGCCGACCTCGTGGTCTGGTCGCCCGCGTTCTTCGGCGTCAAACCCGATTGCATCATCAAAGGCGGCATGATCGTCGCTGCCCCCATGGGCGACCCCAATGCCTCGATCCCGACGCCGCAGCCGGTGCATTATCGCCCGATGTTCGGCGCACTCGGCACCGTGCCCCACCAAACCTCGGTCACGTTCGTCTCCAAGGCCTTCGCCGATGCCAAGCGTGGCAAGAAAATGGGATTGCAAAAGGAAATGGTCGCCGTCAAAAACGTGCGCGGCGGCATCTCGAAGAAGTCGATGATCCACAACTCAGCCACGCCAAACATCCAGATCGACGCAGAAACTTACGAAGTCCGGGCCGACGGCGAACTCCTGGTCTGCGAACCCGCCAAATCCCTCCCCATGACACAACGTTATTTTTTGTTCTGACCTCAGTAAGGTATTCAAGCTTGGGAACCAAATGTCAGTCGTAGACGCACTCTTACTAGCTTTGGCTGTGACAGCCGTCGGTTGCGTGTTTCTCGTCGCTATGGTCATTCCGGTAACTATTCCGGGCGAGACCGAAAGCTATGGCAAAGGCCTCACCGACACGACGGTTGATTTCGGATTGATTCCATTGCACACACGATTTCTGCATCCGGCAACGACGGCGTATTGGCGCGCGTGCGGCTTCCGGGTGTTGCTGTCGGCTGCACGCGCCTGCTTTTTTGGCGGCCTCGCAGCTGTGATCGCCTGCGTCGCACTGTATTTGTCCGGGAGCCCGGCGTGAAATCTTGGTTCACCCACCTCGACCAAACTTGCATGTTCACGCAGCGCAGTATTTGTCACGTGCGCGGCGGCATCGCGAAGAAGTCGATGATCCACAACTCAGCCACGCCAAACATCCAGATCGACGCAGAAACTTACGAAGTCCGCGCCAACGGCGAACTCCTCGTCTGCGAACCCGCCAAATCCCTCCCCATGACACAACGTTACTTTTTGTTTTGAAAGCCGCTAATGCAACGCGCCACGACCCACATCCGCAAATCCGATCTCGGCACCCGCATCACCGTCGACACCATCACGCTCGACCGCGCCTCGCGCCACATCCGGCGCATGACGTTGACCACGGATCGTGGCCACGAATTCTTGCTAGACTTGAGCGACGCCACCTATCTAGCCGACGGCGACGCCCTCGTGCTTGAAAGCGGCGCACTCGTAAAAGTCAAAGCCGCCGCCGAGCCGTTACTTGAAATCCACGCGCACGATGCCGCCGCACTGGCACGCATCGCTTGGCACATCGGCAACAGACATTCGCCTGCTGAAGTCACCGCCTCCGCCCTCTACATCCAGCCCGATCACGTACTCGAAGATATGGTCACGCGATTAGGCGCCCACGTGCATCACGTCCGCAGACCGTTTGAGCCTGAAGGCGGCGCCTACGGCGGCAACGGCCCGCTGCAATCCGGCCACCATCACGGGCATGACCTCGGTCATCACCACGACCACCA
>JABFRJ010000074.1 GCA_013141255.1 Hyphomicrobiaceae bacterium | reverse complement strand
CGCGTCGAACTCGATGACCGAGGTGTAGACCTTGGGGTTCTCGCCAGCCTCGACCGCCATGAAGGTGGTGATGCATTTGCCGCCCGTTATAACGGGGTCGTAGCCCTTAATCGTGATGCCGCCGCCACCGGTCGAGGGGAAAGTGCTCTTAAGGACGGGCCATTGCTCGAAATTGTCGGCGGCAAGAGCTGGGAGTGCCGCGACACATACGAGGGGGAGGCAGCAGGTTAGTTGCTTCAGCATGTGGAGCTCGCTTCGAGGTGAATTCTTGGTGACCAAATGACAGTTACGCAGGTGATCGCTAAAGGTTTCAGCGTTGCGCGATTTTATATTTTCACTGGTTTCGGTCGATCAGGCTTTGCTTTTGGTGGCCTATCCATCATCGTGATGGGCGCGTTACTCAACGAAACGTACTGCGCACTGATCGCATGATTTGACCACTGCCCCCTGCCATAAAGCCGGACATGCTCACCACGCCTGCTCAACTCAGTGACCTCATGCAGCGGGTGGCGCAAGGCGACCGTGCGGCTTTTCGTACGCTTTATGCGGCGACGAGCGCGAAACTTTACGGGGTGGTGCTGCGTATTTTAAAGCGTCGGGATCTGGCGGACGAAGTTTTGCAAGAGGCGTACGTCCGGATCTGGAACAATGCCGGCTCGTTTGACCCTGGGCGCGCATCCCCCATCACGTGGATGGCGACGATTGCGCGCAACCGGGCTTTGGACGAGGTGCGCAAAGTTACGCCGGTGTCGCTGGATCAGATGCCAGAGGCGTTTGAAATCAGAGATCCGCAGATGTTGGTATCGGAACAGATGGAGGTGACAGACGAGTTTAAGAGATTGCAGCGATGCCTTGAGGGGCTTGAACCGCAGCGGCGGGACATTGTGAAACTCGCTTATCTGGAAGGCCGTTCGCGCGAGGATCTGAGCGTCATGTTCAATACGCCCGTCGCCACCATTAAGACTTGGCTGCATCGTAGTCTCAAACAACTCAAATCCTGTCTCACGTCATGACCACGCCCGATGACATTGATGATCTAGCTGGCGAGTACGTTCTGGGCACGCTCGATGCGGCGGAGCGTGCACAAGTGGCTGCTCGGCGCTTGCGCGAAACTGCGCTTGATGCAGCGATCCGCGATTGGGAACGGCGGCTGTCGCCGTTGAATGAGACGACGGCTGCGGTCGCTCCTCCTGGAGACCTCCTGCAACGTATTGAGCGGCAGATTGATGCCGAAAAAATCTCGGGCGCGACGGTTGTTAATATTGCTGACTTACAGCGCCGTGTGCGGACGTGGCGGCGATTAGCGGTTGCTGCTTCGGCCATCGCGGCATCTTTGGTGGTTGCGGTGGGCGTGCGCGAGGGGATGTATCGCGATCAAACGCAGACCTATGTGGCGGTGTTCGCCAAGGATGACGTGTTGCCCGCGTTTTATTTTACCATCGATCTCAAGTCACGGGAGTTGACGATCAGGCCTGTGGGTGCGGAGCGGCAGCCGGGCAAGACGTATCAAATGTGGATCGCGTCGGATCAGTTGGGACCGGGACCGCAATCGCTTGGCCTCGTCGATGACACGTTGGCACCGACACGCAAGTCGCTGACGAATTTTGACCCGAACCTGCTGCAAACCGCGACGTTTGGGGTCAGTCTTGAGCCTGCCGGTGGGTCACCCACGGGTAAGCCGACAAGCCCAGCGCTGCATTCAAAGTTGCTGCCGGTTTCGCATTGATCGGGGTGCCCCACGGGCTCACGCAGCCGTGATGTCAGATGTTGGCAAAACTTTCTGAGGTGTGAAACTTCCCAGCGCCGTGCCCGTAACTGCTTCAGCTCGATCAATGAGCAGATGTATAAACGGGAGATCACAATGCGTTCGAATATTTTTGCAAAATCACTGGCTACTAAATCACTGGCTACTAAATTGGCTTTGACCGTCACAGTTGCACTCGGCGGTGGCTTGGCCGCGCAGACGGCCGATGCGGCAACTCTCGCGGGCCTCAAAGATGGCAAGTCGATTGTGTGGATCGACACTGACAGCAAGAAGGTCACGGGATCGGTTGCACTCGCGGACAACGCAACGCTGGTCGGTTTTGACGTGCGGCCTGCTGATGGCAAGCTCTATGGTGTGACGCCTGATGGCGCGATTGTCATCGTGGACGCGAAGACCGGCAAGTGGGAGAAGAAGAGCCAGCTCAGCGAGAAACTTCCAGCTGACGCGATGGTGTCGGTTGATTTCAACCCCGTCGCTGATCGCATGCGCATTATCACCAGCACCGGCATGAGCCTGCGCGTCAACGTCGACGACGGCAAGGCGACCGTCGATGGGTCACTGAAATACGCTGAGACCGACGCCAACAAAGGCAAGATGCCAAAGGTGATGGCTGCTGGGTATTCGAACAGCTTCGCAGGCACGAAAGAAACCGCGCTGTACGACATCGACGCCACGAACGGCATGTTGCTCAAACAGGCACCACCGAATGACGGCATCGTCACTGGCATCGGTTCACTTGGCGTCAAAGTCGATGGCCCCATCGCTTTTGATGTCTGGTCGGATGGCAAGGGCATGAACGTGGGCTGGCTACTGGCGGGTGGCACTCTGCACAGCGTCGACTTGGCGAATGGTGCGGCGAAATCCATCGGCGCCATTGCTGGGATGAGTGGCAAAGTTACCGACATCGCGATCCTGCCAGGCATGTAATCCACGCCTCGCCTAGAGCATGACGGCTTTTGATTGAATCTCGATCATGCTCTAGCTTTTTTGTTTTATCGCGCGATTTATCGGATAACCGCTTCACACTTATCCGATCGCGCTCTGGATTGCGACGCGGGCGTGGATAGCACCCCGGTCCACGCCCGCAACTTTCAGACTG
>JABFRJ010000529.1 GCA_013141255.1 Hyphomicrobiaceae bacterium | reverse complement strand
GCGCGGTCGATATGGCTGCTGTCGGCGGGTATTACACGATGTTGGCGATGGTGATGAACGTGGCGCAGACGCCCGCGCCGGTTGATCGGCCGGATCGGTTGCCGGTGTGGCCGGTGGGGTAGTGCTATTCGTATAGCGGGTGCGCAACGTGTAATTCTCTAATGGCCGGTCTTCACTGGATCCCAACCATCAAGTACAAATCTTTGACGGTCAACGACGTACATCATGACATAGAATATGTCACGCCATGAGATATAGACGATTGCGAAGACCACTGCGGCCAAGAAAAGTCCACACATCCAAAGCAATACCTGCGCGACTTGCCCAGGGATAGAGTTCTGGACTAAGCGCAGTTTTAATTGCGGCGAATGCTGGCGTATCCTCAGCGCAAAATAGGTTAGTGCCAGCGCAAAAATAATTGTGCCTCCTGCGAGTATCCCCGAAAGCAAGCGCAGATTATTCAGTTGCGGAATGCCGACCTTATCTGAAAAAGCGCTTGGGAGCGGAATGCCGGACTTCGCCATCACGGTAAGACTGGCTGCCGCTATCAAGGCGACTAACGCCTTAAACGCTCGATCTTCATACTTGTCGGCTTGATGCACGAGAAATTTATGTTCCTCAGCCCCGTCGTTCGCCAAAGCAGCGGATACGGCATCAGAGGTTGGCGACAAAGGTGCGAGCACCTCAATTCTACTCTCTGCAATCGTTTCGACCTCTGCGAACTCCTTGAGCCCAAAGTCAAACGACAACTGCGACCGCGCTGGTACGAGATCATCACTCCGCTTTTTGCGCCTTTTGGTTTCCTTTGTACGCATCCTGAATTCAGGCCACGGGACGTTTTGATTCGCAAGTCTCGTCCACTGATTAAACGGCTATCTATTCACCGTTTCTGTTGGGCCCAGATATTTCAGGGCGATCAATCGCCAAACGACCCCACCTTGCTTAATATGTGCAGGCTTTACAGGCTCGCGGTTTGCCTTGATGCTCAAAAAAAGCAGCTGGGGAGAGAGCGGATGGAACGGCGTGGATTTTTGTGGGGTATGGGCGCGACGGCTGCTGCGGTGGCTGCAGGTGTAGGTCCTGCGTGGGCGCAGGGTGGCGATGTTAGCCGCATCGTGTTTCCGTTCGGCGCTGGTGGTGGTGGAGATCTGGTCTCGCGGACGGTTGCTGAGGCGTTGGCGACAGAGCTCAATCGAACATTCGTTGTTGAGAACCGGACCGGCGCGGATGGACGCATCGGTATTCAGGCGGTGAAAGCTGCGCCCCCCGATGGAAAAACGTTTCTGATCACGACGGGGCCGACGATGTGGCTCTACCCGATGACCAAGGACAATGTAGGCTACGATCCATTCGGCGATTTCGAACCTATCGGGCAGATCGCGTTGTTTGAGTTCTGCTTCGCGGTGCCGAAGGACAGTCCGCATAAAACGTTGAAGGACGTGGCTGTGTGGGCCAAAGCCAATCCAGACAAAGCGACGTATGCACTGCCCGGCGCGGGGACGATTCCGCATTTCATTGGCGTGTCGTTGGCGAAGGCGTTTGGCGGTCCGATGCGGCATCTCGCGTATCGTGGCGGAGCGCCAGCGATCACGGATCTTGTTGGCAATCAGATTCCGCTTTCGGTAGGGACGCTGGCGGACGCACTGGCGCAACATCAAGCAGGCAGCATTCGCATTCTGGCGACGAGTGGCACGAAGCGCTCGCAATTTACGCCCGACGTGCCGACGATCATTGAAAGCGGCTTCGACGTCTCGGGCGATGCTTGGTATGGCATGTGGGCACCAAAGGGCACGGCGAAGGCCCAGACCGATGTTGTGGGCGCGGCGTTGCGCAAACTTCTCACGCGCACGGATGTGAAAGAGCGGTTGTTCAAGGCTGGGTTGGTGGCGACGGGAACGAACGGCGACGACTTGGTTGCGATGATGAAGGCCAACGTCGCGCGCTGGAAGCCGGTGATCGAAGCGGGCGGTGATGAGATGAAGAAGTAGGTGGCGCGCGGAGTTATAGCGGACGCACCTTTCGTGCGTCTCCCCCGACGCACTACCAATCACCCCAACTCACAACCAATCACCCCCACGCACATTGATGTTTTGTCGCCTGCGCGACGGGCCCTCCCCCATCAAAGGGGAGGGAGATGCTTCGTGTTTTGATGGCCGATAAACCGATCAGAATATCGTTCATCACGACTCGAGTTTCTCCGTGTCGTGGGGCGCGGGCAGGTTAGATCCGGTGGAGCCGGGATGACGACGCTGATGGCGATCAGCTGGCGGGGAAGACGAGGACGCCTGATGGATCGATGGTGAGCGTTAAATCGCGGTCGCGCGGGGGGGCGAGATCTTCGCGGGTGAGCATCATCAATGGACGTTCGAAACCTTCGACGCCGATTTCAACCTGCACCAAATCGCCGAGGAATCGCTGCTTTAGAACACGACCGGAAAGGCCCTTCTGACCTTTGTCGGCTTCGCGAATAGCGCGGCGGCGGATGCACATGATGGCGCGTTCGCCTTCCACGAGACCGGGGGCGGCGAATGAACCGAATGGTGTGCGAAGGGCGCCGCCCGTGACTGACATTTCGATTTCGTTGATTTCAGAGAAAAGCCGCGCGACGAAGAGATCAACGGGATTGCGATAGAGCTCCTCGGCTTTGCCGACTTGCACCAGACGGCCAGAGCGCATGACGGCAACACGATCACCGATGCGCATGGCCTCGTCGGGACTGTGGGTGACCATGAGACAAGTGGCGCGGGTTTCGCCCAAGAGCTTGACGGTTTCTTCTTGCAGGTGTTCGCGCAATTGCACATCGAGACCGGAGAAGGGCTCGTCCATCAGCATGACGGCGGGGCGGGGCAAGATTGCGCGCGCAAGGG
>JABFRJ010000498.1 GCA_013141255.1 Hyphomicrobiaceae bacterium | reverse complement strand
CCCTTGACCCCGGTGAGGTGCTTTAAGCGGGGTTATATGAAACCTGTGTGACAGGTGTATTCGGGGGGCGTTTGCCCTGTGGAGAGGCCGGTTTCAGTCGTTTGTCGACGCAGGTTGCACGAGGTCAAAGATACAATCGCAAGGCCTATGTGGCATGACGGTTCGCGTCTGGGCGGCCGTGCACTAGTATGGGGTTGTGGAGACTTAACCTGCTTGGACACTTGATGCGCGTCGCTGGACTTACTGATCTTGCCTGCACCATTGATGGGACGCCGCTGATTGGTGATGGGGCATCGCTTCGGTGCGGGCATGGACATAGTTTTGATCGTGCGCGAGACGGATACTGGAACTTGGTTGTCGTGCAGCACAAGGCGTCGTCTGATCCTGGTGATAGTAAGGAGATGGTGACGGCGCGGCGGCGGTTTTTGAATACTGGTCTTTATTCGCCGATTGCTGCGCATGTCTTTGAGACGGTGCGCGACTTGGCCGTCTCGACGCGCCGTGCTGATGGCGATGCGAGAGCGTTTACTATCGCTGATGCGGGCTGCGGTGAGGGCTATTATCTGCAGCGGTTGGTAGAGTTGGCAGCACAATCGAGTGATACGGCAGCGTTGCGGCTCGCGGGATTTGATGTGTCGAAATGGGCTGTGCAGGCGGCGGCGAAACGTCGGGCAAATGATGGCGCTCCTTTGCCGGTGAGGTGGTTGGTCGCGAACAACCGGCGACCACCTTTTGCGGCTCAGAGTATTGATCTGATGTTGTGCCTGTTTGGCTTTCCTGTGTGGGAGGGATTTCGCGCGGCGCAGGCTCAGGGTGGCGCGGTGCTGCTGATTGATCCTGGACCGGACCATTTAATTGAGCTGCGCCGGATCATTTATCCCGACGTGACGCAAACGGAACCGCAATCGATCGAACGGGCGGCTGCCAGCGGGTATTGGCTCGTGCGGACCGAGACTGTGCGGTTTTCAATTGAGCTTGAGACGCGTGAGGCCGTGCAAGATTTGGTGGCGATGACGCCACATGCGCATCGGATGCCGGAGGCGGGCAGAATGGCGCTGGCGGCGATTGATAGGCTTTTGGTTACGGTGGATGTGGTGGCGCGATTACTGACGTTGGACTGAAGGATTTATTTTGCGGCTGCGACAAGCACGAGGGCCGCGGCTTCGGCGACGCGGATGCCATCGACGGCCGCCGACAAGATGCCACCGGCGTAACCTGCCCCCTCGCCTGCGGGATAAAGCCCGCGCGTATTGAGGCTTTGCAGATCGGCGCCGCGCTTGATGCGGATCGGCGATGACGTTCGCGTTTCAACTCCGGTTAGCACAGCATCGCGCATTGAATATCCGGCGATGTCTTTGTCGAACGCTGCTAGAGCTTCGCGCATGGCGGTGGTTGCGAACTCGGGCAGACACAAATTCATGTCGGTTGGCCGCACGCCGGGTTTGTATGACGGCACAACGGTTCCAAGTGCGGTTGACGGGCGATTGGCGAGAAAATCGCCGACGAGTTGGGCGGGGGCGAAGTAGTCGCTGCCACCAGCTTCGAAAGCGCGACGTTCCCAATGACGTTGGAAGTGCATGCCGGCAAGAGGATCGCCGGGGTAATCATCAGGTGTGATGCCGACAACAATACCGGCGTTGGCGTTGCGCTCGGCACGGGAATATTGGCTCATGCCGTTGGTGACAACGCCGCCAAGTTCAGATGCAGCGGCCACGACGGTTCCGCCTGGGCACATGCAGAAACTATAGACGGAACGGCCGTTTTTGGCGTGGTGGACAAGTTTGTAATCGGCTGCGCCCAATATTTTATTGCCGGCGTTGGCGCCGAAACGGCAGGCATCGATAAGGGACTGCGGGTGTTCAATGCGGACGCCGATGGAAAACGGTTTAGCTTCGAGGTAGACACCGCGGGCGTGCAGCATCTCGAAGGTATCGCGGGCACTGTGACCGAGCGCCATGACCACGCAATCGCTGCTCAACTGCTCGCCGCTCTCAAGCGTTACGCCTTGGATTGAGCGCGAGCCATCGGCGGTGACGTGGATGTCGAAGTCTGTGACTTTGCTGCCGAAGCGATACTCGCCGCCGAGTGCCTCAATTTTGGCGCGCATGCTTTCGACCATGGTGACGAGGCGAAAGGTGCCGATGTGGGGCTTGGCGACGAAGAGGATTTCTTCGGGAGCGCCTGCGGTGACGAACTCGTGTAAGACTTTGCGTCCGAGATGTTTGGGGTCTTTGATGCCGGAATAGAGTTTGCCGTCGGAAAATGTGCCCGCACCGCCTTCGCCGAACTGCACATTTGAGGTGGGGTCTAAAACGGAGCGGCGCCAAAGCCCCCAGGTGTCTTTGGTGCGTTCGCGCACGACTTTGCCGCGCTCGAGGAGTATGGGCCGGAAACCCATCTCGGCGAGGATGAGCATGGCAAAGATACCGCAGGGCCCGGCGCCGATCACGAGCGGACGTTTGGTGGGTCGCGCGGGGGCGTGCGTGACAAAGTGATAGGAAGTATCGGGTGTTTTACAGACGTGCTTGTCGGGACCTAAGCGGCGTACGACTTCTGCCTCGTTACGAACATCGATGTCGAGCGTGTAGATTAACGAGACAGCGTGGCGCTTACGTGCGTCCCAGGCGCGGCGAAAAATAGTGAAACCTTGGAGCTGCGAGTCGTCGATCCCCAAACGTGCGAGTATGGCCGCGCGCAGTGCGTCACCGGGATGATCAAGCGGCAATTTCAATTCGGTGATGCGCAGCATCGGGCGCGCTCCAGCGCGGGGCCGCAGCCGGGGCCCTTCCCAGCCGATAGTGGTACGCATTCGTCGCTACGCGTCCCGACCGATTGTCGCCGCGCGGCGACGACCCTCACGCCCGGCCGTTACGGGCGGC
>JABFRJ010000249.1 GCA_013141255.1 Hyphomicrobiaceae bacterium | reverse complement strand
GTGGATCGACGAGGACGGCGCCGACAGGCACTTCGCCCCGGGCTGCGGCGGCATGGGCCTCGGCAAGGGCCGACGTCATATGGCGTTGCTTGTTGGCAGGTGTCATAAGGGGGTCCAATGGAAGGGCACACTACATGCGGAAAAAAGGGTTCGGTCAACGCGGCGATGATGATATTCGCCAAAGTGGGGATGGGCGCAAAAGCCGGACTGAGGCGGGCGGCAAAGCTGCCGACGGTCGGAGAGCAACCACGCGTACTGGGGCTAGCGGGCGCGGCGGGGACGCTCGAGCCAAAGATAAAGAGAATGAAGGCGCGGAGCGTAAACCGACGGTGAAACCGCAGCGGCGGATCGAGATGCGCTTTCCTGAGGCACGGGGTGAGCTCAGCGGCGATACCGATGAGCGTCGTGGGCGGACCCGGGCTGGGCCAAGTAAATTCAACGTTCGACGCGACAATGATGGGCCGCGCGATGAGCGTAAACCACCGGAGGATGCGCCGCGCATCCGCGAACCTTTACCGGGAAGTGGTCGGCCAATAGATGAAATGCGCATCGCCAAGGCTTTGGCGCGGTCGGGATTGTGCTCGCGTCGGGAAGCCGAGCGATGGATTGCTGAGGGGCGCGTGCAGGTTAACGGCGAGACGTTGGCGTCGCCTGCGCTCGATGTGGGGCCGAAAGATCGCGTTTTGGTGGATGGGAAGCCGCTACCTGACGCGGAACCGGTGCGTTTGTGGCGCTATCACAAGCCGCGCGGGTTGGTGACGACGCATCGGGATCCGGAAGGTCGGCCGACGGTGTTTGATAATCTGCCGTTGCATCTGGGGCGCGTGATCTCAATTGGGCGGCTCGATTACAACACCGAAGGGTTGTTGCTGCTGACGAACGATGGGGCGTTGGCGCGGCATTTGGAATTGCCGACGACGGGTTGGCTCAGGCGTTATCGGGTGCGGGCGCATGGCATGATTACACAAGCGCAGCTTGATGCGTTGAAGGATGGCATAGAGATTGATGGCGTAAAATATGGCCCTGTCGAGGGGACGGTCGATACAGTTCAGGGCACTAACACATGGCTGACGTTGGGTTTGCGTGAAGGTAAGAACCGCGAAGTTCGCAATATTCTTTCGAGTCTCAATCTGACGGTAAACCGACTGATTCGCATTAGTTATGGCCCGTTTCAATTGCTTGATCTCGAAGAAGCGGGTGTTGAAAGCGTGAAGCGCCGAGTATTGACGGAACAATTGGGGCCGGTGTTATCGCTGGAGCTGGGAGTTGAACGGCCAGACACAGAGGCGGCTCCGCAACGATCTCATAAATCGAAGCCACGCCCGCAGGCGGCTGATCGCGGTGATCACGGCGATCGTCCGCGCGGCGCGAAACCCGCGCGCCGTGATGATCGGCCGAAGAGGCGACCGTGAGGATCGTCGGTGGGCAGTTCCGTGGGCGAGCCATTGCCTCGCCTGTAACGGAGGCGACGCGGCCAACGTCTGACCGTGTGCGCGAAGCAATGTTCAATATTCTCGCTCATAGCATTGATGGGTTCACACTCGAAGGCGCTGTGGTGCTCGATCTGTTTGCAGGGACTGGAGCGCTCGGGATCGAGGCGCTGTCACGCGGGGCGAAGTTTTGCATGTTTGTTGAAACCGAGGCGGAGGCACGCGGTATCATTCGTGACAATGTCGAGGCATTTGGGTTGACGGGCGTGACGAAGATCTTTCGGCGCGACGTAACGGGCTTGGGGCAGGCGGGGAAGTATGGCGGCATGACGTTGGTGTTCGCCGATCCGCCGTATGGACAGAGTTTGGGGGAAAAAGCGCTGGCGTCAGCGGCTGTGGGTGGGTGGTTAGCACCAGGCGCTGTCATCGTACTCGAAGAGCGCAGGGACGCTGACGTTCGTCTACCTCCAGGATTCATTGAAATCGACCGTCGGGCTTGGGGTGAAACGCAAGCAATTTTCGCGACTTGGACGAACCAATCGACCCGATCCACCGTTCGCGGAGGAGCTGCGGCGGGCTGACGCGGTGACCGCTGTTCGAAAAACCGTTGCAGGGGGCTTCGCCTCCGCCTATGGTGCCTCCACTAAACAATGATCAATCGAAGTTCATTGTGGTTCTTTCGTGTTATTTTCTGCGTTGATAGGCATTCTCATGGGCCGCAGGTCCTCACATACCCCCCAACAGCTCAAAGATCTTATTCTAGAAGCTGCCTACGAGATCATCGAAGTGCAGGGGCTGGCTGGGCTCAGTGCACGCGAAGTGGCACGGCGGATCGGGTATTCGCCTGGCACAATCTACAATATGTTCGAGAACCTCGACGATGTGGTGCTGCGCATTGAGGCGCGCGTGCTGGATGCGCTTGACGAGCGTCTGGTCGCAATTTTGAAAGAGGCGGGCGATGACCGCACCAAGGTGCAGCGCTTGGCGCAAGCGTATTTGCAGTTCACGCACGAGAAGCCGAAGCTGTGGAACTTGCTTTTTGAGCATCATCTACCGGCGGGAACCGAATTACCCGTGTGGTATCAGGAAAAGCTTGATCACCTGCTGACACGGGTTGAAGAAGCGCTGACGCCCTTGTTCCCGGCGGGCAGCGAGCAAGATCGCAACCGCGCGGCGCGCGTGCTTTGGGCGGGCGTGCATGGGATCACGTCGCTGTCGACGGCTGATAAGTTATCGATCGTGTCGACGGAAGCTGCAGGTCGTCTGGTCGACGATTTGGTGGCGACGTATTTGGCAGGCTTGCCGAAGAACTAAGAGCGGATGAGTGGTCGCGGGTTTAGTTTGTGTTAACGTCTTGAAATACATCCGGTCGTCAGCGCGGAATTTGCGCACCCGGCATGTAAAGCCTGGCCAGTCGGTTGCACCCCATTGGCTTTAAAATTGTCGAGTCTAATTGCGCTGTAGACGGTGTCCAGCAGCGAACGGCGCGCATTTAATACAAGGCGCGGTGTTGTGTTGCGAATAGTAAGCCTCGTTCTAAGCTCAGTCGCTTTTGGCGACTGAGATGTCTGGGGCATCTTCGTTTTTCATGCCTTGGACGTGGTAGCCCGCATCAACATGATGAATTTCTCCGGTGACGGCACGACCCAAGTCGGACAACAAATACATACCGGAGGCACCGACTTCTTCAATGGTGACAGTGCGGCGGAGTGCCGAGTTGTATTCATTCCACTTCAAGATATAGCGAAAATCGGAAATTCCCGACGCGGCGAGGGTTTTGATTGGACCGGCCGAAATTGCGTTGACACGGATGTTCTGCTTGCCGAGGTCGGCAGCGAGGTAGCGGACACTGGCTTCAAGTGCTGCCTTGGCGACGCCCATAACATTGTAATGCGGCATGACTTTCTCGGCGCCGTAGTAGCTGAGGGTCAGGAGAGAGCCGCCGTTCGACATTAGCTTTTCGGCGCGTTGCGCCAGCGCGGTGAACGAATAACACGAGATCAAAAGCGACTTGGTGAAGTTACCCTCGGTGGTGTCAACGTAGCGACCGTCTAGTTCGGCTTTGTCGGCGAAGGCGATGGCGTGAACGAGAAAGTCGAGACGTCCCCATTTTGCCTTGAGCTCGGCGAAGACGGCGTCCATCGAGGCGTTGTCGGTCACGTCACAGGGCAGGATAATGTTGGATTTGACTTCGGCGGCAAGAGGCTCAACGCGCTTTTTCAAGGCGTCGCCCTGATAGGTGAAGGCCAATTCGGCGCCTTGGGCGGCGCAAGCTTGGGCAATGCCCCAAGCGATCGAGCGGTTATTAGCGACGCCCATAATCAGACCCCGTTTGCCCTGCATCAGGGTGCCGTGGGGGATTGTTTCAGCAGTCGACATGCGCTCGGCCTCGTCAAATCCGGTTTTAGGGATACAAATATCTCAATTAAGACATGGCGTTACCATATCCTGCCCTGTTCAATTGCCAATTCTACTATGGCGGGAGACAGGGCGTCTCGGCGCAATCCACCATATTTGCCCGATCTGGTCCAGCGAGACGGGCGATTAAGGTCTGGATGTCGATCTGGTTGGGCCTCTCCTGGTTGTAGATGGGTCAATCTTTGGTGAGGGGGCGGGCTATGCGCGGACACCGCTTGCACAGTCCCACTGAGGATCGCTAACGATGGTTGTTCTATTCTTGTCTCCATAAGGAACCACCATGAAGCTCTATTACACGCCTGGCGTCTGTTCGTTGTCGCCGCATATTGTTTTGAAGGAAAGCGGCCTGCCGCACAGTCTCGTCAAAACCGACATTCGCGCCAAAACAATCGAAGGTGGCGCTGACTACAAGGCGACGAACCCGCTTGGGTATGTGCCTGCGCTGCAACTCGATGATGGTACGCTGCTGACCGAAGGTCCGGCGATTGTGCAATACATTGCTGACAAGGTGCCGGAGATGAAATTGGCACCTGCCAATGGAACGCTCGAGCGCTACAAGATGCAAAGCTGGCTCAATTTCGTGTCGAGCGAATTGCACAAAGGGTTCTCACCGCTATTTAATCCAGCGATGCCGGACGAGGCCAAAAAATTGGCTCGTGAGCGCCTTGCAACGCGATTTGAGCACCTCGACAAGCATTTTGCTAAGAACGACTACCTACTCGGCAACCAGTATTCGGTGCCGGATGCCTATTGTTTCACAGTGTTGCGGTGGGCAGTGCCGATGAAAATCGATCTATCGGTTTATCCTAACGTCGTTGCGTATCAGAAGCGCGTCGGCGATCGGGCTGCGGTGAAGGCCGCTATGGCGGCGGAAGGCCTGTAACTTTTAATCCCGGACTTTACTCAACAAAAAGCGCGCAACAGGCTAAGGCTTCTGCGCCCTTTTTGCTTTTGCTGGAACCCCAAACTTAAAGGAGATGGGCATGAATGTCATAAGCCCATGCGAACAAAGGGGCTTGTTGCATGACGCGGTCGGTGATCCAATCTAGACTGATGCCGCAGTATTCAATCGTGCAACCGACTATCCTCTCTAGCTGTTAGATGCTTGGGTTCAGGTCGCCAACAAAGATCGAACGCTATGACGATGCCTAGGACAAGTACTGGAACCGCAACACTTGAACGTAAGGTGTCGAGCGAATCTGCCCAACAGAAAACAGAACATTTTGATGTCCTGATTGTCGGTGCAGGCATCTCGGGTATTGGTGGCGCGTATCATCTAACGACGCAATCTCCGGGCACCAGCTTCGTCATTTTGGAAAAGGCTGAAACATTTGGGGGCACGTGGTGGACACACCGTTATCCCGGCATTCGCTCCGATAGCGACTTGCACACGTTTGGGTATCGTTTCAAGGCTTGGCGGGGGCCACCAATTGCAACGGCCCAAGAGATTCGAGACTATATGGGCGAGGTGATCGAGGAGAACACGCTCGGTCAGCACATCCGTTACAAGCATAAGATCCTGTCGGCGCGATGGTCGGGGAGCGAAAATCTCTGGACGATTGATGCTATTATGACCGACGGCACGGCTGGTGGCGGCGAGGCAGTGCGCATCACGGCCAAATTCTTGTGGATGTGCCAAGGCTATTACCGACACGAGCAAGGCTATTTGCCGAAGTGGCCCAACATGGAGGCTTACAGAGGCAAGCTCGTTCACAGCGAGGAATGGCCAAACGACCTGGATACCAAAGATAAAACCGTACTGGTGATCGGCTCGGGTGCGACAGCCGCGACGATTATTCCGGCGATTGCGGGGACTGCGAAGCACGTGACGATGCTGCAGCGCTCACCGACGTTCTTTATCACTGGGCGCAACGTCAACGACCTCGCGCAAACACTGCGACAACTGCAGATTGATGAAGATTGGGTGCACGAGATCGTGCGGCGGAAGATCAACTTCGATCAAGCTGTTTTTGCAGAACGGTGCGTCAACGAGCCTGACAAAGTGGCGGAAGAACTGATCGGAGTCATCAAAGGTATTTTGGGGCCTGATTATGACGTGGCAAAGCATTTTACGCCAACCTATCGTCCGTGGCGCCAGCGCATTGCGTTTGTTCCAGACGCCGATCTCTTCAAAGCGATTGCAGCTGGGCAGGCGTCGGTTGAGACAGATGAGATCGAGCGCTTTACCGAGGGGGGCGTCCTGCTCAAGTCGGGCAAGGAGCTCCAGGCCGACATCATCGTGGCGGCGACAGGGTTCAATCTCAACGTGCTTGGCGACATCAACTTCGAGATCGATGGTAAGCCGCTAAAGTTTTCAGACAGTGTCACCTACCGAGGCATGATGTTTACTGGCGTGCCGAACATGGTGTGGGTGTTCGGGTATTTTCGTGCGAGTTGGACGTTGCGGGCGGATTTGGTGGGCGATTTTGTGTGTCGACTACTGAGGCACATGAAGTCGATGGGGACTAGCCGCGTGGAGGTGGCGCTCAGACCAGAAGACAAAGATATGGCGATCTTGCCGTGGATTGACGCGGAGAGTTTTAATCCGGGCTATTTGATGCGAGGGATTGATTTGTTGCCACGGCGGGGCGCAAAGCCTGAGTGGCAGCACACGCAGGACTACTGGAATGAGAAGGATATTTTTCCGAAGATTGATCTGGATGATGCGGCGTTTGTGTATGGTGCCGCGGTCGGTGGCAAAACTAAAGCGAGACCGAGCTAAGCCGCATATGCTTACTCAATCTGGTCATATGACTAATGGTGTCAGGCGCACATTTTTTCGGATCTAAATATGCTAGGTCGCCCCGACGTTTCACATCACTATGCCGAGATTGGTGATGTGATTTTACACTACGTAAAGGCGGGCAAAGGGCCTCCTGTGGTGTTGCTGCATGGTTGGCCGCAAACTTGGTATGCGTGGCGACACACAATTGGGACGTTGGCGAAGAGCTATACAGTGATTGCGCCTGACTTGCGTGGACTTGGCGACAGTTCGCGACCGCTTGGGGGCTATGACAAACGCACGATGGCGACCGACATCTGGCGGTTGATGACAGAGAGGCTTGGTTTTAAGCGCTTCAAGCTGGTTGGACATGACTGGGGCGGTCCGACGGCATATGCGATTGCGGCGGACCATCCCGAGGCGATTGAAAAGCTGGTCATTATCGATGTGACGATCCCCGGCGACGGCAGTGATTTTTCACAGGGCGGAAAGCGTTGGCATCATCAGTTTCACATCACGCCCGACCTGCCTGAAGCGCTGACACAGGGACGCGAGCGTATTTATTTGCAGTGGTTTTATCAGACCTTTGCATATCACCCCGGCGCAATTTCGGAGGCGGATATCGACGAGTTTGCGCGTACCTATAGCCAACCTGGCGCGATGCGAGCTGGGTTCTCGCTCTATCGGGCGATGGCAGATGATGCGGCGATGAATGCGGCACAACTGGCGACAGGGTTTCGCTTGCCTATGCCGGTGTTGGCGATTGGTGGGGCGTGCAGCTATCCGCACGCGCGCGGGCGCGGCGATGAGCCGGAAAAAAGTTTGCGCCGGTGTGCGACCAACGTGCGCGGCGTGTCCATTCAGGAGTGTGGACATTTTGTCCCGGAAGAACAGCCCGACAAGCTCAATGCGCTTTTGTTAGAATTTTTTGTAGAGCCGTGAGTGGTTAAGCGCGGGGGGCGCTCAATGTGCCGCACGACGACGACCCTTCCACCGAGATCGAAGCGTTGGTGCTCCGTCCGCAGGCATACGATGAGGGGCGATGTAACCTGTCTCATCGATTGTATTCTCGGAGCCTGAACATATGTCACCAGTACCCAGTCAACAACCTTTCTTTGGCTGGCGCGTTGTTGCCGCAGCATTTGTGCTGGCGGCCTTTGGCTGGGGCTTAGGGTTTTATGGCCCACCCATTTATCTGCACGCTGTAGTGGCACGAACGGGTTGGTCGGTTGCGCTGGTTTCGACTGCAGTGACAGTACATTTTCTTGTCGGTGTTGTGGTCATTGCCAATCTGCCGACGCTTTATCGAATGTTCGGTATCGGGGCGGTGACAACACTGGGCTCGCTTCTGCTGGCCGTTGGCGTCGTTGGGTGGGCGATTGCTGGGCAGCCTTGGCAGCTTTTTGCGGCGGCGCTGGTAAGTGGTGCGGGATGGGTCGCGATGGGGGCAGCGGCGGTCAACGCCATCATCGCGCCGTGGTTTGTGCGGACGCGCCCGGCAGCGCTGGCGATGGCGTACAACGGCGCCAGCGTTGGTGGCGTGGTGTTTTCACCACTATGGGTGGCGCTGATCGCGGCGTTTGGATTTGTGCGGGCTGCTGTGTTGATCGGGGCGGCGATGGGATTGATTATCGCAGCGCTCTCGGTGGTGGTGTTCTCGAAGACGCCTCAGAGCCTCGGACAGAGCGCGGACGGAGACGCGACTGGGGCGCCGGCTGCGCGTATCACGTCGCCGGATGCGCGGCCTTTGCCGGGGATGGCGCTGTGGCGCGACTGGCGGTTTCAAACCCTGGCTGTCGGCACGGCGCTTGGTCTATTTGCGCAGATTGGATTGATTGCGCATCTGTTTTCACTATTGGTCCCGGTGCTTGGTGCGCAAACTGCGGGGATCGCCATGGGACTGGCGACGGCGAGCGCTATTGTGGGGCGGACATTGTTTGGATGGCTGATGCCAGTTGAGGCTGATCGGCGACTGGTGGTGTGTGCGAGCTATAGTGTGCAAGTGGTTGGTTCGCTCGTGTTTATTGCTGCAGGCGAAACAAGTGTGCCGCTGTTGATGCTAGGTGTCGTGCTGTTTGGGTTGGGCATTGGCAATGCGACATCGTTGCCGCCGCTGATTGCGCAGATTGAATTTGTTGCAACTGATGTACCGCGCGTAGTGCCCTTGGTGGTCGCAATTGGGCAGGCGACGTATGCGTTCGCGCCGGCGGCGTTTGGGTTGTTGCGCTCATTCCCACCCGGTGCGTTGCCCATGCCGATGCCGACGCAGGGAAGCACGCTGTTTTTCGCGGCGACCGCAGTGGTTCAATTGCTGGCGATTACCTGCTTCCTCGCGGGGCGGCGGCGTGCTGAAACGGACAACGCGTCACGCTGATTGGCGGATGAGGTCGGCGGCTTTTTCACCGACCATGATCGATGGCGCATTTGTGTTGCCTGACGGCATGGTGGGGAAAATTGAAGCGTCGGCGATGCGTAGGCCCGAGAGGCCATGCACTCTGAGCTGATCGTCGACGACAGTGCTGGGGCCAGCGGGCCCCATGCGACAGGTGCCAATGGGGTGGTAGGCGGTTTGAGAATTATTGCGTATCCAATGCAGAATATCGGAGTCGCTTGAAGTGTTCAGTCCGGGTGAGACCTCGTCGCCGCGTATTTTTTCCATGGCTGGTGCTGCCACAATGCGGCGCATCATCTTGAAACCTTCGACCGCTGTGCGTTGATCGATGGGATCAGTGAGGAAATTGAATTTGATCGCTGGGGGGACGTTGGGATCGGCGGAACGTATATGAATGGAGCCGAGGCTTTCTGGGCGTAGCTGATAACAGGCGACAGTGAACGAGGGGAAATCCTGAAGGATGCGTCGCTTAGGGTCTTTGATCGAATAGGGGATCAAATGCATCTGGACATCGGGCGAGGCGAGATCGGGATGGGTTTTTAGAAAAGCTACTAGGGGCGCGGACGGAAGAGAGAAGAAACCACCGCCGGTTGCCATGTACTTCAACGCTTGCGCGACTGAGCCTAGTCCGCGCGCCATATGGTTGTAAGAGACAGTGGGGTCAGTCGCACGCCAGATGATGCGAGCGTTGATGTGGTCGCGGAAATTTTCGCCGACAGCTGCGAGCGGGTGTTTAACCTCGATGCCATGGGCCTGCAGCACATCAGGACGACCGATGCCCGAAAGCTCAAGCAACTGAGGTGTGGCGACGGCCCCTGCGGAGACAATAACTTCGCGGGTGGCACGGGCCTCGACGTGCTTGTCTGATTTTTCGTAGGCGACGCCGACGCAGCGCTTGCCGTCTAGGACTAAGTGACGGGCGGAAGCTTCGGTGATGACATGCAGGTTTGGCCGCCGCATGGCTGAGCGCAGGTAGGTGTTGGCGATACTCATGCGCTTGCCGCGGCGGATGTTAACCTGGGTTTTGGAGATGCCTTCCTGATCTTCCGAATTGTAGTCGGGGTTGATGCGATAGCCGGCTTCGGTTGCGCCTTTGAAAAGTGCGTCATAGAGCGGGTTTTGGTCGGGAACCTCTGAAATGTGGACTGGGCCGCTGCGTCCACGTCCCGGTGCGGATTTGTTTTCAAAACTCTCGATGCGGTCAAACAGCGGCGCGACATCCTGCCAGCTCCAACCGCGAGCGCCCATTTGCGCCCAGGTGTCATAGTCGAGCGTTTGACCACGCACCCAAACGAGGCCGTTGATGGCGCTCGATCCGCCAAGCAATTTACCACGCGGCACGGGAATTGAGCGATTACCGGTGCAGGCTTCGGGCTCGGACTGATAGAGCCAATTGGCGGAGGCGTTGTGAATTAAAAGGCCAAAACTGATGGGGAACTGTGAGTAAAAATGGCTGGCGCGACCAGCTTCAAGAAGCAGTACGCGTATTGCCGGGTTTTCGGTGAGGCGCGACGCGAGGACGCCACCGGCGGAACCTGAGCCAATGACGATGTAGTCGTACGTATCCATGCAATCCCCCCGTGCGCTCACAGTCACGAGGATGATAGACACAAGTTGGTGACGTGGTCAGCCTTCCAATTGCCAGCGTCCAGAAGCGAGACGACAGGCGATGCCTTCGGTCGTGCGGGTGTGGGACGCGGCTTGGAGCGTCACGACGATATGGCGGCAAGGGTGGCCGTCACGGTTTTTGAAGGATTGCGTGGGCACGGCGGTGCCTGAAAAACTGCCATCACGGCGATGCCAGACGTAGGTGGCGCCATCGCCGACTTCGACAAGCGCTATGCGGATGGCATCCAAAGCTGCGATCTGATCGTAATCGTCAAAGATTATGCTTCGCGGCGCGGGTGGATGCCAACGCGGGGGCAACGGCAATTGTCTTGGGACGTCTTTATCAGTCGACGCGGACGTGTCGGTCTTGGCGTCATCCGATTTGGAGCCCCTGAGCCGTTCGTTGGTAACCGCTGCCTTGGGATTGTTGGCTTCGGCGGCGAGCACGGTGTCAGGGGACATGGTTATGAGCGCGACCAACATTACGGCGGTCGACGCAACGGCTGCCACGGCGGGCAGAGCAGATATGGGACGCATGAACGATACTCTAATGGACGCAAACAGAACACGTGAAGACAGGCGAGGTGTTGGCGCTCCTGGAATGCAGACAGGCCGCTGCTGGCCATTTTGCCGCAACAGCGTTAACAAGCAGTAACCGGTTGTTTCAGACCTCACACGAACGCGCTAAAAAATGGATGCCATGACATACGACACGACACACACAACACCACCACCGGCGCCGGACTTTTCCGAGACAACCGATCCTTTTGGATTGTTTGCGACGTGGCTCAATGATGCGGAAAAATACGAAATCAATGATCCCAATGGTATGGCGCTAGGGACGGCGGACGCGGACGGGCTGCCCAATGTACGGATGGTGCTGCTGAAAGGCGTTGACGGGGCTGAGGCGGGAGCCGCGCGCGGGTTTGTATTTTACACGAACTATGAAAGTGCGAAGGGGCGCGAGCTACTAGCGTCGAGCAAGGCGGCGCTGCTGTTTCACTGGAAGTCCCTGCGACGACAGGTGCGAGTGCGAGGCGTGGTCGCGCAAGTCACCGGCACTGAAGCGGACGCGTATTTTGCGACACGGGCGCGCACATCACGTCTTGGTGCTTGGGCATCAAAACAATCACGCCCGCTGGAGAGCCGATTTGCTTTGGAAAAAGCTGTGGCGCTGGTAACTGCGCGCTATCCGATTGGCGACGTGCCGAGACCGCCGCACTGGTCAGGTTTTCGCGTAGTGCCTGTCGAAATGGAATTCTGGCATGATCGTCCGTTCAGGTTGCATGAACGTGTAGTATTGCGTCGGCAGATCATTGGCGACGGGAAAGTTACTACCTGGACGCGCGAACGGTTGTTTCCGTGAACGACTTTTCGCGGTTTGGGGCGACGAGCTGAGGCCGTGGAACTAGAATGGTTTTTGGCAGCACAAGGTCGGCGCGGGCGTTCTTGTCGGCGATCCACTCGGGATCTTCGGTCATGGTGACGGCGAGGCGCGGGACATCGCTTCGATTAACTATCATCTCGATGTGATCGACGAGTTGGGCGGGGTCGGTGGCGTAAAACGACCAAGTGCGCACGCAGTCCACGGTTTCGACGATTTGCAACCGAGCGGTGCCTGAGGCTTCCACGGCCGTCGTGATGGCACGCTCGAGCGCGATCATACGGGCGTCGGTTGCGAGGCTTGGACCGCCGTGGACGAGCCGGTCGCGCCATGGAGCGCGCCAGCTGACGTCGACGCGCGTGGTGGCGCGATGTACCCAATCGGACGACAACGGCTTCAAGCGCACGCGCAGGGATCGACCTGGGCCACCGGCCACGGCACTGGTCCAGGTGTCATCGAGTGATGGTGTTAGTGGCATGGCCTGCGACATGATCTCAGTTCCGAAATCTGGGTCCGAATTCTGACCCTCGAAATGCTCTCGTGCACTGTGGGTAGAAACTCCAGATGATCGGTTAACGACGCTCAGACTCCGATAACCATAGTTAATGATTGCAAAAAATCCATGTTTTTTTGGATCACAGCGGGCGTCGAGTGCAAGAGTGTTGCTCGCGTTTGGAAAGGGCGTCGTGTGACATTCGAACTGCGCTTATGCTGCGATGCAACCAAATCTTGTCGATGCCTTAGTGCGTGGCTGTTGCTTGAAAACGCTACCTGTTGTTTACGATTCACGCTTAGAAGAGACATCGACATCAAATGTTTTTTGGTTGGGACGTGAGCCATGCGTGGCGCGGGCGTGATTTCATTCTTGCTGATGCTGACCCTGGCGATTTTCGCCTACGCGGAGGCGTCGCCGTTCCAGCTGTTTACGGGGCAGTCTGGTTCAGGGGACGAAAGCGTACGCGCTAGCCGGTACTCGGCCAAGAGTGCGAATTGCAATCTAGGACGCCATTGGAGCCCGCAGTACGGCAAATGCGTCCGGACCGTTGCCTACGTTGCGAACTGATTACCGTTTCAAGTTCTAGGCCAAGTGACCCTCGGACTTTAGCCAAGCGTGGGCTTGATCGAGCGATTTTTTGAGCGCGTCGAAGGCGTCGTGAATCTGTTCTTCGTTGATGATGAGCGGAGGGCACATGCCGATGGTGTCGCCCGCGACTGCACGGCAGATGAGGCCGTTTTCCTGCGCAAAAGCGACGACCTTGCCGCCAAGGCCGATTTTGGGCTCGAATGATTGCTTGGTTTTCTTGTCGCGCACGAGTTCGATGCCGCCGAGCAGGCCGACGCCGCGCGTTTCGCCGACGAGAGGGTGATCGTTGAGTGCCGTCATACGGCCTAGGAAGGCGGGCGTCATGCGGCGGACGTGACCAACGATGTCGGTGCGCTCGTAGATTGAAAGCGTGGCGTTGGCGACAGCGCAAGCGACGGGATGGCCCGAATAGGTGAAGCCGTGGGCGAACACGCCCTGCTTTTTGCTTTCATCCAACATCGCTTGATAGACATTTTCCGGCACCGTCAATGCGCCTAAAGGGAAATAGGCTGAGGTGATGGCTTTGGCCATCGACACCGTGGTTGGCTGCATGTGGAAGGTTTGCGTGCCCCACCAATTGCCGGTGCGACCGAAGCCGCAAATGACTTCGTCGGCGATGAAGGCGATGTCGTGTTTTTGCAGGATGATTTGGATTTTCTCGAAGTAGGTTTTGGGCGGCACGACGACGCCGCCTGCGCCCATCACAGGTTCGGCGATGAAGGCGGCGATGGTGTCGGCGCCTTCGCGATGGATCATAGCTTCGAGGTTATGGGCGAGGCGGGTTGCGTAATCTTCCTCGGTCTCGCCGGGTTCGGCGTTGCGATAGTGATGGGGGCAGTCGGTGTGCATGATGCCAGCGATGGGCAGATCGAAATCAGCGTGGAATACGGGGAGGCCGGTGAGGCTGGCTGACGCGATGGTGACGCCGTGATAGCCGCGCTGGCGCGAGATGATCTTCTTCTTTTTCGTCAGGCCACGGGCGTTATTGTAATACCAGGCGAGCTTAATCTGGCTATCGTTGGTTTCGCTGCCCGAGGAGGTGAAAAACACCTTCGAGGTTGGGCAGGGCGCGAGGGCTTTGATTTTCTCGGCCAGTTCGATGGCAGGCTCGTGGCTGCGGCCACCGAAGAGGTGGGTGAAGGAGAGCTTCTCCATCTGGGCGCGGGCGGCTTCGATCAACTCCTTGTTGCCGTAGCCGAGCGCCGTGCACCAGAGACCGGCGAGGCCTTCGATATAGCGTTTGCCCTGCGTGTCGTAGACGTAGATGCCTTCGGCTTTTTCGAGCACGAGGGGGCCCGACGTGCGG
>JABFRJ010000099.1 GCA_013141255.1 Hyphomicrobiaceae bacterium | reverse complement strand
GTGCACTTATCCACCGTCCACCCGGTGCCGCCGGATGGATTGTGGCCAACCTCCTCGTCATCGCCACCGGCTTGCTCTGCCTCCGCTACGCCCCCTCATGGAGCGCCTGGGCGACGGCTGCTACCTTTGTGCCACTGATCGCCGCCATGAAGGCCGGCGCCAAATTAGCCCTCGCAGCCGACATCGATCACCTCGCTGAATCCGCCGCCCGCCTCAACGCAACCCTCAACGACGTGCGCATCGAAACCACCCACGACGACCTGCTCTCAAGCCCCATCACTTGGCCCACAACTTGGGACGTGATCCTGATCGGCGATCTCGTTTACGAACCTGACTTGAAGCAGCGTGTCGGCACCTTCCTCGAGGCCGCCCGCGCCAAGGGTGCAAAGGTCATCTACGCCGACCGCACCACGGCCCGCCGACCCGCTGTGGACCTGCGCCTCCTGGCCGAGTATGAAGCACCCCTGACGCCCCCGCTCGTCGAAGACTTCATCGAGCGCGCGCGCGTCTGGGAGTTGGGCCGCCATTAAGCGGGCTATTTCAGTGCAGGCTGCAAACGAGGCTGATCGCGCATGGACGTGCCGACAATACTGGCGATCAACTTGATGGCCATCTCAGCCCTCTTTATCGGCAGTGCACTTATCCACCGTCCACCCGGTGCCGCCGGATGGATTGTGGCCAACCTCCTCGTCATCGCCACCGGCTTGCTCTGCCTCCGCTACGCCCCCTCATGGAGCGCCTGGGCGACGGCTGCTACCTTCGTGCCACTGATCGCCACACCGTTGGCCATGACCTACGCCGCGCTTTACGCACGACGGACGGGCAAAGATCAACTCGCCAACACCTTGGCACGCGGCGTTACGCTCTTGCACCCAAGCCGCGCCGCACGCTTTCAAGTCGCCGTCGATGCGGCTGCATCCATCACGGGTCATCATGCGGCTGTCGCCGCGCTGACCAAGCTTTTGTCGCCCACATCGCCTGATGAAAAAGCCGTCGTTCAAGCCATGCTCGCAGCCGAACACGACGATTGGCAAGGCGTGCTCTCCGCCCTCCGCAGCGCCCCCTCCGGCATCCCGAAGACGATAGCGCCGATGGAAATACGTGCCCTCGGCGAACTCGGTCGCATCGACGAGATGGCGGCAGCGTTCGAAGCCGCTCGCCCGATATTTGTCGCCGATCAGCAACCAACCAGTGCGTTATTTCTCTACGCATTCTCTGGTCAAGTTGAGCGCGCGCGCGCAATCCTAAGCGGTCCTCTGCGTGGCTTCGACGACTACGTCAAAGCCCATTGGCTCGCAGTCGCACGCCTCAAAGCCAACCCGGTCGATCATTCCGCCCGCGACGACCTCGCCCGCATCGCCACCACCGGACCGCGCGAACGAGGCCGCTTGAACGCCGCCCGTCATCTAAGTTCACCCGAGCGTGGTGCCCCCATCGTCAGCGCGGCCTCTATCGCCACCATTGATCGCGCAGAGGAACGCCCAAGTAAAAGCAAACCAATCGCAGTCGCATCAACGACACCCGCTCAATCGTCATCATCGTCTGTCCCAACAGTCGCGCCAACTCGCCCCCTCGCGCCTCGCATCCCCCTCACCACTTACACACTCATCCTCGCCAACATCTTCGTCTTCTTGTTGAGCGAATTCGAAGGCGGTTCCGAAAATCTCGAAACCCTCGTGCGCTTAGGCGCTCTCTGGCAACCACTCGTCACCGGCAAGGGCGAATGGTGGCGCTTGCTCACGGCCACCTTCCTCCACTACGGCATGCTGCATCTGGCCATGAACATGCTATTCCTCTTCGTCGTCGGCCGCACCATCGAGCAAAGTGAAGGTCCGGTTCGCACGGCAATTCTCTATCTCATCTGCGCCATCGCCTCGACCGCCATCGTCTGCGCCTTGATGTGGAGCGGCATGATTGGCCGCGCCGTCCTCGTCGGCGCATCAGGCGCGCTATTCGGCTTTTTCGGCATTGAAGCTGCGAACACAGCCGCCCGCTTCATCCGCACCCGCAGTCTCTCCGACCGCAGCCAATTGCTTAACCTCGCCCTACTACTCGGTATCCAGGTTGTGGTTGATGTATCGATCCCGAACATCTCCATTGCGGCCCACGTCGCTGGATTTTGCGTCGGTATCGTGCTCGCACTCATCCTCCTATTTGTGCGGCGCGTCTCGTCGCCTGCAGCAAAGTCATCATGACCCCGCCCGATGCCGCCGCTCCATCTCCGCTCAAACTCGACCGCGCTAATCCGGTCAGCATCCGTCACTTCATTCGCACCAACACGAAACTGCTAAGCCCGCCACTCGTCCCCGAGATCAAACTCCATCTGGCGGAAGAGAGTGTGCCGATCTGGCAAAAGACCGAAGACGAACTCGGCGAGCTGAATATCGATCCGCCCTATTGGGCCTTTGCTTGGGCCGGTGGTCAGGCGCTCGCACGCTACTTGCTCGACACCCCCACAGTGTCGAACGGCAAACGCATTCTCGATCTAGGCGCAGGTTCCGGGCTCACTGCCATCGCGCCGATGTTGCGCGGCGCCACCTCGGCGCTCGCAGCCGACATCGACGAGCTCGCCCTCATTGCCTCCGCCCTCAACGCCGACGCTAACGGCGTCACCGTATCGACGACAGCCGAAGACTTGCTCGTGCGCAAACCCGAAAATTTCGACGTTATCCTCGTCGGCGATCTGTTCTACGAACGCCAACTCGCCGACAAAGTGCTCGCCTACATCAACGCCGCCCGCGCATCAGGCGCAGAAATTCTCATCGGCGATCCTGGCCGCAATTATTTCCCCCGCAACCGCTTCGAACAAATCGCCGAATACCGCGTCCCCGTCACCCGCGAACTCGAAGACGCCGAGATCAAAAAGACCGCTGTTTGGCGTGTTGCGTAGTCGGCGT
>JABFRJ010000103.1 GCA_013141255.1 Hyphomicrobiaceae bacterium | reverse complement strand
AATAAGCAGAGCACGCACCGCATACCGTCGACACGATCGAGGGCTGCGACGAAGTGCATCTCACTGGTGCCGGGATTTGTGAATGTGACGTCGACGCCGCCGCCTACGAGCGTGCGTACGAGACTTTCGGCGCCGTTCATAGTTGCCGCTGGTTCCTTCGCTGCCGACATCAATTGTTTCCTCGCGCGCCTTCTGATCTTAGAGCGATACTATCGCTGAACGCGGCTCGTGTTGGAAGCAATTTGCTGCGCACGGCTGGTGTGCGATGCGATTGGGCATAGTCATCGACAAAACCTGATTCAGACCCGCAGCGCGCGTTTGACGCCGCGGGCAAACAGGCGATCGCCGAACAAACGACGCAGCAAGAGTATTAGTCCTGCGTTGGGTGTGTAGCGTATTTTGCTACTGCCATCGGTTGCGGCACACCAAATCGCGTCGGCGACCAGTTCTGGGCCAGGCGCGCGTTTTCCGACGCTGCTCATGCGGGTGTAAATGCGATTGAAATGGGATTTGTAGGCGCCAAGCGCGGCATCGCGCGGACCCGATTCGGAGCGACCATAAAACTCCGTATGTATTGCGCCGGGCTCGATAATTTTGACGCCGATATTCCATGGCATCAATTCAAATCGGAGGCTCTCTGAGAAACCTTCGACGGCCCATTTGGTGGCGTGATAAATGCTGTAGTACGGAAACGTCAGGCGGCCACCCATCGAGGCGACGAAGATGATCATGCCCGATTTGCGCGCCCGCATCGCAGGTAATGCGGCGCGTGTAACGGCCATCACGCCAAAGACGTTGGTCTCTATTTGACGGCGAATGTCTTGATCCGATGTCATTTCGAACGGGCCGACGAGACCGTAGCCGGCGTTATTGATGACGATGTCAATTGCGCCCCACCGCTGCGCGATGTCCGCGAATGCTGCAGTGATTGTGTCGGATTTGGTTACATCTAATGCAATGACCGCAATGTTATCTATCGGAGCGTCAAATGCTGGTGCCCGCGCGGGATCGCGCATCGTGGCGGCGACGCGCCAACCTTGGCGGGCAAATTTTTCAACTGTTGCTTTGCCGATACCGGAGCTTGCCCCCGTGATCAGCACCACGCGTTGGTTTGTCATAGCTTGATGCTTTCTTCGAACGCTCGGGTTATGACGCGCGAGCGGCAAGTGCGCGTGAGATCATCGCATCGGCGGAGCCCAGATAATTTGCTGGGTCCGTCAAGCGTTGCAGCGCTGCGTCGTCTAGCACGGCCGTAACCTTTGGTTCTTTGCGTAACTCGTCGATGAGCAATGTACCGTTCTCAATGGCTTTACGACAAGCCGCGTATACGCAGTCGTGCGCGGGTCCGCGCCCGATTTTTTCAGCGACTGCCATCATGACCGCTTCGGCGACGATAAGGCCGTTGGTTGAGTCGAGGTTTTTGCGCATGCGCGTGGGTTCGACGATCAATCCACCCGTCAAATACTTGGCGTGCTCGAGTGCTGCGCCGGTTGATAGGAACGCGCGCGGCACAGCGATCCATTCCAATTGCCATGGGCCTGTTGCGCGTTCGTGATCGGCTCCTGCGAGACTGTCGAGCACTAAGCCTGCATCCTGTCGCACCGCGCGGGCGGCGGCAAAGATGAACTCAGAACTGATTGGATTGCGTTTCTGCGGCATGGTCGATGAGCCGCCGCGGCCCGGCATGAACGGCTCATAAACCTCGCCAACTTCTGTCTGCATCATCAGCATCACGTCGGTCGCGATCTTGGCGAGTGTACCGGTGATCAAGCTCAAGAGATTGACCGCTTCGGCGATGCCGTCGCGCGCGACGTGCCATGGCACTGGGCTCGCGTTGAGACCCAACTGTTTTACAAGCGCGTCGTGGACGGCCAAACCGTTTGGTCCGAGGGATGCGAGCGTACCTGCGGCGCCACCAAATTGACCGAGCAAAATGCGCGGTTTCGCTTCGACCAGGCGCGCACGATGACGGTCGAGCATGGAGAGCCAAACTGCGGCCTTCAAACCGAATGTTGTTGGCAAGGCTTGTTGGAGATGTGTGCGACCCGCCATGACGGTTGAACGATGGGTATCGGCAAGATGAGCGCAATTGGCGGCGATTTCGATGAGATTACTTTCAACATTAGCGAGGGCGTCGCGGATCTGGAGGACTGTCGCGGTGTCGATGATATCTTGGGTTGTCGCGCCCCAATGCAGGTAGTGCCCGGCATCGCCGCATTGCTTCTGTAGTTGATGGACGACGCCGACGATGGGATAGCCGACGAGGTCAGTTTCGATTTTTAGTTTGGCGAGGTCGATCGACGATGCGTCCGATTTCTCCGCGATGATTTTGGCGGCATCGGCTGGAATTAACCCCAGCGCGCCTTGAACCTTGGCCAGCGCCACTTCCACGTCGACATAGCGCGACACGAGCGCCTCGTCGGAGAAGATTGTTCGCATGGCTTCTGAGCTGAACCAATCGCGGAATATGGCGCTGTCGTATACGGTCGATGGCATGGCGAGGTCTCTCGTGCTGCAATTTTCTGCTCTCTACGAGAATTTGACGACGAGGTATAGCGGTAGTGCGTCTCACCCACACCGAAACCCACACCGAGCAAGCTCGTGTGGATTTAAGTGTGCTTGTGGGTGCGCGATGTGTCGCCGCCACAGCCTTTCGTATCCGCGTACTCGGTGGTGCATTGGCGCACGACTGGAGTACGGGGCAAGTGCGGCGTCACCGCGCTACCATGTCCGGGATGTGACGTCTCTCGTCACGCCGGAGGCGTGCTGCCGCACGACGCGCGGATCGGCCAACCGCGACCCACCGTGGTCTTACCGGGGTGGGGTTGGAACCACGCTCCCCGTTACGTCCTTTTGAGACAAACAGTTCAACGCGCAGAACCCTTGAACGTCACCGGCCACCTCA
>JABFRJ010000023.1 GCA_013141255.1 Hyphomicrobiaceae bacterium | reverse complement strand
GCGCTCACCGCCGTCATGCGCAAACTCATCGTACTCGCAAATACGCTGCTAAAAGAGGATCGTCCATGGTGCCCAGATCGCCCCATCACCGGGCATCTTTCTGCTTGACGTCAATCACAGATGCTCACCCTAGCCCTCTCCCCGTTCGCGCGGAAGGGCGCGAGCGAGGAGAGGGAATTGCCGCGACATCCTCGCACGTCAAGGGGGAGGATGAAGGAGGGAGAATCGATATGTCGCAAGTGCTTGCTCTTCCCCCTCCAAGGCGCTCTGACTGGGTGAGGGTGGAGATGGATAGTTCTCGCCGCGTAGTTCGCCTACGTCTTCAGCCAGTGAGGCTTGTTCCTTTTGACGCACGGGCGGTTCATGGCGATCAGGTCCTGAATGACTTCGGACTCCAAATGTTCCTCTATCACCTTGATCATTGGCCCCGCTTCCCGGTCCGCATCCCAAGGCGCGTCGACTTCGTCCCAGTGGGCCACCCACGGTTCCTTCATGTCGAAACCAGTAATTTTTTCAGTTTTAAGCGCGGCATAGGCAGCTTCTGAAACGCACACGTGATCACCTATTTCTCTGACCAGAAACTGGACGAAGAAACTGGCGCCTTTGAGGGCCGGCGCGCTCGCAACGATAGGCTGGTCAGAAGTACCGAACCGCATTGATTCAAAATGCGGAAACACTGGCCACTCTTTGACGTTCCAATCTCGGTCAAGACATCTCGACGGCATCACGACATCGCGAAGGTCGTGACAGATAAAAATATAATATTCCGCGTCATGAGGCTTGCCTTTGTGATCCCGCAATTCGATCGGAATGAATTCGTGCACACCCGGCTGAAATCTCTCAATCAGCGATTTGAAGCGCACCGAGACGGCCCTCAGAAGACACAAACTGACGACGTCTGTTAGTTTTCCATTCTTGCGCACCTTTGTTTGCGTTGCAAACTTCGGCAAGTGCTGTCGAGCCCTTTCTGGAATCGGGTGGAAGGGACCACGGCGGAAAAATGGTGAGCCTCCGATGTCCCAATCGAATTCCGCTTGTGAGAGCAACAAACGGAGCTTTAATTGCCAAGCCATGACATCACCCCTTTGCATTTGGCTGGAGCAAACGCAGCTCAGCGTCCACCGTTTCCAAACACCGGTAGCTCTGTTCGCCGAATAGCATGGTTTCGTCTAGGCCTATGGGAGCAATTTGGGGATAGGCACTCAATGTTGCGACCTCCGGCGGCTTGAATAGAACGTCACTCATGGCGCACAGAATCCGTTTACCAACGATAGAATATTGAGGCGAGACAGATGCTGTAAATCGTTACCGCTCAATTTCCTCAATTGGATTTGTGGCTTTCACCCCACCAACGCCTTTGCGGCCCAGATGGGGGCTTTGGTGCCGGTGAGGTTTTGGATGGATTTGACGCCTGAGAGGCGGGCGGATTTGGTGAGGCCGGATTTGATGCGGGCGATGAGGCCGGGGCCTTCGTAGATAAGGCCGGTGTAGAGTTGCAGCAGCGTGGCGCCGGCTTCGATTTTTTGTAATGCTGTTTCGGGCGACGTAATGCCGCCGATGCCGATGAGTGGGATTTTTCCTTCGCTCAGTTGATAGACGCGGGCGAGCACGACGGTTGAGCGATGGAACAGGGGTGCGCCGGAGAGGCCGCCTGACTCGGTTGCGGTTTTCTGATCCTTGAGATTTTTGCGCGACAATGTCGTGTTTGATACCGCGATGCCGTCGACGTTGTTGGCGACGAGACGGGCGACGATGGCGGGCAGATCATCCTCTGCAATATCGGGGGCGATTTTCACGACGATGGGGCGGCGGGGTTTGCCGTCTGCCACGAGCCGCGCGCGTTCGGCCATGACGCGGCCCAACAATTCATCGAGGGCGGCGGGAGCCTGTAAATCGCGCAAGCCCGGCGTGTTGGGCGATGAGATGTTTACGGTGAAGTAGGTTGCCAGGTGATTGAAGGTCGTGATGCCTTGGACGTAGTCGGCGGCTTTATCGACAGTGTCTTTGTTGGCACCGATGTTGACTGCGAGAATGCCGCCTTTCGCTTTTCGCGCTTCGAGGCGAGCAAGCGCTGCGGCGTGGCCGCCGTTATTGAAACCTAAGCGATTGATCACGGCGTTATCTGATACGAGGCGGAACACGCGCGGGCGCGGATTGCCGTCTTGCGGCTGCGGCGTGATGGTACCGATTTCAGCGAAGCCGCAACCGAGGCCAAGCACCGCGTCAGGCACGCGGGCGTCTTTGTCGTAGCCGGCGGCAATGCCGATCGGGTTTTTGAACTGGTGCCCCATGGCGCTGACGCCGAGAGCTGCGTCATCGGGGCCGAGCGGGCGTGGATAGACTCCCGCTTCTAGCGCCTTGAGCGAGACTTCGTGGGCCTGCTCGGGATCGAGCGTGAAGAGCATGGGACGGGCGAATTGGAAGAGTGAGGAGAGCATTGTTTGTTCGCTTTCGGACGGCGGCATTTAACACAATGGCGATTGATCGCGTGGTATCCCCCCACTGCGCTCGTCATCACCCCACCCCTAACCCTTCCCCGTCTAGGGGAGGGGAACTAGACCAGTGTCAATATTTCTCCAATTTGGACAACAGTCTCAGCACGACATATTGTAGGCCTGCGGCGACGGGGAGCGCGAAATTTCTTTGCAGATTTGAACATTGCATCACTCAAATAGATCGCAAATCGGGGAAGATGTGGTGGCCGTCGGGGCCGAGAGGGAGTGGTTTGACCCAGAGAGCGGAAGCGGTTGGTAGGGCTGCGTAGAGATGGGGGAAAAGCGCGCCGCCGCGCGAGGGTTCCCACTTCAAGTTTGGCCCCAGCGTGTCGGCGTCGAAGGCAACGAGGACGAGATTGGATTGCCCGGCGAAGTGCTTGGCCGCCGTTTCGGCGGATTGCTCGGCAGTGGAGAAGT
>JABFRJ010000055.1 GCA_013141255.1 Hyphomicrobiaceae bacterium | reverse complement strand
GCAGACGACGCTGGTGACGCTGGTGACGCTGGTGACGCTGAATCTCCCAATGCTCGACCAATACTCCCAACCGAAACAAACACGCTAAATCCGATAGCCGCCACCGACGGCACCCAAAGGCGCGTCACTACAGATTGCCGAACCTGGCCCAGATAAACACTGGCGATCACGCGTTCCACTCCCAAAACATCTCAAAAAGCCGCGAACAGCGGCCAGGGGCAAAACGCGCAACAACAACTCAGCTCCCGAATCGAAGAGACCCTAGCAAGGCTCATCGCTCGCCGTAGCAACCGGACCGCCACTTTCAACAGCCATTGTCACAATCCAGAAACCAAACGGGCGAATAAGGAACCACTTTGCGGGAAAATTTATTAAGTTGTGGACAAACCGACATCCGATCACCCCACTCGCCCGTCCACCAGTCGCGCAGAAACACAGAAGTGAACCTCAACCAAGCATGACCACTCGTCCTCACACCAAAAAGGCGCAATCAAAGCCCAGCGCTAAACGCCGCGCGGTCCTCGCTCCAACGCGAAAACCAAGCACCAAAACCGTCGTCTCTGTGAAGGCCAGGCCTTTCGTGCTGCACGCTGAAATGTCGGCGCCAATAGCCCTTCGCGGAATGCTTGAGTCAGCCATCGAGCAGGTCATTGCCAATTGGGATCTCGTCGCAAAGTCGCAAGCCCCTGCTGCCATCCATCAACTCCGCGTCGGCATCCGTCGCCTCCGTACTGTGCTACGGCTCCGCCGCACCGAAGCCACGCGCCAAAGTATAGTCGCTTTCGACCAACGGATTGCGCGCGTTGGTCGCCACGTCGGACAAATCCGCGACCTCGATGTGTTAATTGGCATCATCCTGCACGCCCATCGAGGCAAAGAAATAGACAATGGCCTTAATCGTCTGACAGTGATCTTGAAATCCAGGCGCGCGGCTCACGCAAAAGACTTGGCAAAATTCTTCGCTCACTCGCTTCAGACGTCACTGCGCGCCGACCTCGCTCGTCCCGAGGGCATCGCAAACAAGCTCGATGACGCGACAAAATCGCCGTTGTTGAAAGACCGCGCTCAACACGACCTGCACCGCACGATGAAACGCTTAAAATCCCGCGCAGCTCAATTTGAAACCGCCTCCATCGACGAACTACACAACATCAGAAAAGCCGCTAAGACCGTTCGCTATACTTTTGAATTTTACGCCGAACTTTATCCGCAACAGCAGCGCCAAGACTTTCTCATCGCATTAAAAAAATTGCAGGACGTGCTCGGCACCCTCAACGATCTCACACTTGTCAACCACATCAAAGCAATTGCCAACGCCAACCAGTCAGATGCCAATTTAAATCACGCGGCAGGGTACCTTATCGGCTACATTGAAGCTGAAGGCACACATATTCGCGACGCAGCACTCCGCTCCTGGCGCAAAGTTAAACGCACGAAGCTCGCCAAGTATAAATTTGACCCGCACCAAGCGTAATCGCGCAGGCCATCACACAACAATCACCCGCTTGATCCACACGTGGTTGTCATGAAACGCCGCGCCGCCATAAGGCGCGCCTTGATCCGAACTCGTCAGGGTATTGATACCCGCGCCATCGGCGAAGTGATCGTTCGGCGCAATCCCTTCAACGATCACCACGCCGCGCTGAACGCCCTCGTACCGCTCACACCATAAACCAATCTCGCCCCGCTCGTTGCCCATACGAATGGCGTCGCCATCCACAAGTCCAAGGCCGATCAAATCATCCGGATGCATTTTGGCGCGCGGCTTACCCTCCCGCTGCTGGCTAGACGGCATCTCATTAAACGACGAGTTGAGATAACCCCGCGATGGGCTCGTCGCCATCCGAAAAGGATGCGCCGCATCCGCTTTCTCAATCACATCCCAATGATCCGGCAGCTTCGGCATAGCAGCACCCAGCCCCCAATCGGCGCTACGTGGTGAGGGGACTTTGTCCCAATCCGGCGCGAACCTAAATTTGCCATCGGCATAGCCAAAGCCTCGCACATAGTGCGCCGTTTCAAAATCCGGCTGACAATCAATCCACTTCGATTGCTCAATATCCGACAGTGTCCCCCAACCAGATTTTTGCAGCGTCCAATCGATCAATGCACGAGGACTCATCTCAAAGCCCGGATGCTCAGCCCCCACCCGCTTCGCCAGCGCCGCGATAACCTCATGGTTATTCCAACACTCCCCTGGCGCCTCCACCAACTTAGGCCCTAGCAACAAGTGTTGATGCCCTGCCCCTTGATAAAGATCGTCGTGCTCAGTGAACATTGTCGCGGGAAGTACGACGTCCGCCATCTCAGCCGTCGCAGTCATAAATTGTTCGTGCACCGCGACAAACAAATCCTCCCGCGCGAACCCAGCTTTAACCTTGGTTTGATCCGGCGCGACCTGCACCGGGTTCGTATTCTGCAAAATCATCGCTGTGACGGGCGGTCCACCTTGTAAATCACGCGGATCGTTCGTCAACACGTCACCAATTCGACTCATATCGAACGTCCGCACGGCTGGGTCCGCCACATCAAGCCCTTCAATCATCGACTTGTTGAGATGAAAGATCGCGCCATTGTTATGAAATCCCCCCCCACCCTCATTCAACCAAGCACCAGTCACCGTCGGAATACACAATGCCGCATGCATATTCGCCGAGCCATTGCGTTGCCGCGAAAACCCATACCCTAGTCGAAAATATGACTTCGGCGTCGTCCCAACCAACGTCGCGAACGCCTCAATCTCTGCAACAGCCAATCCAGTTATCGCTGCCGCCCATTCCGGCGTCTTCGACTTCAAGTGCGCCTCAAGCTCGCGCGGGCAATCGCTGTATTTTTCAAGATACGGCCAATTCGCATAGCCGTCGCGAAACAGCACATGCATCACCGCGCTCGCCAGCGCGCCATCGGTGCCAGGTCTCAAGCACAACGCCATATCCGCCTGCTGCATCGTCGCATTCTGATAAATATCAATCACCACGATCTTAGCGCCACGTTCTTTCCGCGCTTTAATCGCATGCGTCATGACATTGACCTGCGTATGCACCGCGTTCGTGCCCCAGATCACAACACAATCAGACTTCGCCATTTCGCGCGGGTCAGGCCCGGCAAGTTTACCGGTTCCGGCAATGAAGCCAGTCCAAGCCAACGTCGTGCAAATCGTCGAATATTGATGCGCATACTTCTTCGCGTGCCGTAGTCGGTTGATCCCGTCGCGCATTACGAGCCCCATTGTGCCCGCGTAGTAATAAGGCCAAACGCTGTCCGCCCCGTACTTTTGTTCCGCTTTCAGCATCCCTTCGGCCGTGATGTCGAGCGCCGAGTCCCAAGAAATCCGCTCGAACCGCTTCGAACCTTTGGGGCCTACGCGACGCATCGGATGCAGCAATCGATCCGGATGTTGCGCCCGCTCCGCATAGCGTGAGACTTTGTTGCAGATCACGCCGTCGGTGTAAGTGTTGCCCTTCGCGCCACGCACCCGCCCGATCTTGTTGTCGCCGGGAAGTTCAATCTCCAGCGCACACACCGATGGACAATCATGCGGACACGCCGAGTGCCCAATCTTCACGCGCTGCTGCATCAACAGACTCCAACTTAATCCCCTCGCCCCGTCTTTACGGGGAAAGGGCTTGGGCGAGGGGTAACTCCAGCAAGATAGGTTGTCGCGAACCAACGTCAACCATCAAGCACCCGGCAGCGGCCCCATGAAGTCGCCCTTACCTAGCTCGACACCATTCGCACGCAAAATCGCGTACGCGCTCGTCATATGAAAATAGAAATTTGGTAGCGACCACATCAACAAATACGGTTGGCCTTTAAACGTCACCGGATTGCCCCGCAGTTTAATCGTTACATCTCGCCCTTCCGAGCCATTGATTTTGTCCGTCGTAAATCCACTGACAAAATCGATTGTCTTTTGAATGCGCGCCTTAAGCTCCGCAAACGTCTTTTCATTGTCTTCCCAGGCTGGCGGCTCAACGCCTGCCAACCGCGCCGTCGTGCCCTTAGCGAAGTCCGTCGCAACCTGCACTTGCCGCGACAACGGAAACATATCTGCAATCAACCGTTGTCCAGCCATGACAGCCGGATCGATCTTCTTCGCCGAACAGTGCGCTTCGGCCTTATCGAGAATTGCCGACAGCGACTTAAGTTGACGCACAAACACCGGCACCGATGCATCGTACATTGACAGATGAGACATGAGAGACCTTTCGCGAACAATATCGATGGAGCACGAGCAACAAACTTGCGTCCGAACAGCAACCGCATACCACGTCCGAAACGCCTGTTACACCCTAGTCACCATCACAGTTGCTTGCTGCCGATCTGCCATGCTACCAAATTTGTCCGACAACCACACAACCGGCCAGCCCATGCTGCGTTCCCAGCCAGCGCCGTGTTCCAGGAGCTTCTCATGCAGACCGTGCTTCTCACCGGCGCAGGCGGCGACGTAGGCAAACGCATCACCCCGTTGCTGAAAGCCGTCTACCCCAAGGTCATCCTGTCCGACATGACCAAGCCCTCCGATCTCATGGGCTGCGAATTTCGCTTGGCAGAATTGAGTGATCGGGCAGCGGTCGAAAAAACCGTCGCGGGCGTCGATGGCATCATCCACCTCGGCGGCTTCTCCGTCGAAGGCCCGTGGGACACCATCCTCAACGCCAACATCGTCGGCTGTTACAATTTGTTCGAGTCCGCCCACAAAGCCGGCGTCAAACGCATCATCTTCGCCTCGTCCAACCACGCCGTCGGCTACTATCCCCGCGCCGATAAAATCCCAACCAACGTCAACGTATTGCCCGATAGCCGTTACGGTGTCTCAAAGGCTTTCGGTGAAGCGCTCGGGGCCATGTACGCCATGAAGCACGGCATGGGCGTAACCTCGCTCCGCATCGGCAACGTCGGCGAACAACCGATTGACGTGCGCCGCCTCGCCATCATGCTTCATCCAGAAGATCTGATCCAGTTGATCCGCATTGGCCTCGAACATCCCGACATCGCCTACGAGGTCTTCTATGGCGCATCCGGCAACACCCGCGCCTGGTGGGACAACTCCCGCGCCCAAGCCTTCGGTTATCGCCCAAAGCACAATGCCGAAACGCAAGCGCCCCACGCCGAAGCCGAACAAAAGAAAGCCACCCCGCACCCCGTTGGCGACTACTATCAAGGCGGAACATTTTGTTCGGCTGAATATACAGCCGATCTACAAAAGCAAAAAGATACCGTCGCTCGCGCCAAACGTCCGTCGAGGTCCTGATGCGCCCGCGCGTCCTCCTCACCCACCCCAACGGCCCGCGTACCAATTACTACGGCGCCCAGGCTTTAGCTGAACTGCACGCCATCGCCGATGTCACGCTCAACCAAAGCGATGACGACGAACTTTCAACCGATCGACTACTCGCGCTCGCCAAAGACTGCAACGCCATCATCTCAGACCGCACCGTGCAATTCGACGCCGCCCGCCTCGATCAACTCCCACATATCGCGGCCATCCTCCGCGTCGCCGTCGATATCAGAAACATCGACGTACCAGCCGCATCCAGCCTCGGCATTCTCGTATGCCAAGCCAGCCGCAGCTGGGTCCCCGCCGTCGCCGAATTGGTCATAGGATTGATGATCGACGCCGCCCGCGGCATCTCGCGCGCCAACCTCGCCTATAAACAAAACCACACACCCAGCATCTCAACAGGTCGCCAACTCGCCGGCAGCACAGTAGGCATCATCGGCTATGGCCCGCTCGGACAACGCGTCGCCGACTTATGCACTGCATTCGGCATGACCGTCCTCGTCCACGACCCCTACACCAACCCAACGAACCCGGCACACGTACCTGTCACGCTTGAATACCTCTGCGCGACAGCCGATTTCATCGTCCCCCTCGCCGTCGCCACACCCGAAACTGAAAACCTGATCAACGCAACGAAACTCGCACTGATGCGCCCAACCGCCTATCTCATCAATCTCTCGCGCGGCAATCTGATCCACGACGATGCCCTCCGAGCGGCCCTCGACAGCCACACAATCGCCGGCGCCGCCCTCGACGTTGGCCGCGCGCCCGATCAGATGCCGATGCCGGATCTCGCCGCCCGCATCAATGTCACCGCGACGCCCCACATCGGCGGGCTCACGGTACCCGCCATTGAAGGCCAAGCGCTCGAAACCGTCGCCCAACTCCGCACCCTCCTCGCCGGACAAGTCCCACCAGGCGCCGTCAACGCACCAGCCGCCCATCGGTTACAACAGCTTCGCCGAGTCTGATCACCAGCACCGCAAACATACCATTCCCAATCCGCCCCACCCTGCGCTACGCTCCGCTCCAATTCGATCACCCACCGGAGCCTGCAGCATGTCCAACCCCATCCCCCGCACCCTGTTCAGCTCCGATCACGAAGCCTTTCGCGATAGCGTCCGGTCATTCGTCGCCAAAGAAATCGCGCCGCATCATTCAAAATGGGAAGACGCCGGCACCGTCAGCCGCGAAGCCTGGTTGAAAGCAGGCGAAGCCGGCCTGCTGCTCCCTAATGCGCCCGAACAATACGGCGGCGCAGGCGGCGACTTTCTCATGAGTACCGTAGTCATTGAGGAACTCTCGCGCGGCGCATACTCCGGCCCAGGCTTCTCCCTCCACTCCGACATCGTCGCCCCCTACATCCTCCACTACGGTTCGGAAGAACAAAAGCGTCACTGGCTGCCAAAGATGGCACGCGGCGAAGTCATAACCGCCATCGCCATGACTGAACCGGGCACAGGCTCCGACTTACAAGGCATAAAAACCACCGCCATCCGCTCTGGCAACGAAATCGTCCTCAACGGCTCGAAAACCTTTATCACCAACGGCCAAAACGCCGACCTCGTCATCGTCGTCGCCAAAACCGATCCGGCAGCAGGTGCTAAAGGAACATCACTCATCCTCGTCGAACGCGAACGCGTTGGCTTCACACGCGGCCGCAACCTCGAAAAGCTTGGGCTGAAAGCACAGGACACCTCGGAACTGTTCTTCGACAACGTCCGTCTCCCCACCTCGAACATCTTGGGCGAGGAAGGAAAAGGCTTCCAATACCTGATGCAGGAATTACCACAGGAACGCTTGACCATCGGCCTCGGCGCAGTCGCCGTCATGGAGGCCGCACTTGAGTGGACACTCGATTATACCAAAAGCCGCAAAGCCTTCGGTCAACCGATTTCGAACTTCCAAAACACGCGCTTCGTACTCGCCGAAGTCGCCACCGAAGTTGAAGTCGCCCGCGTTTACACCGACCGCTGCCTCGCCTTACACTTAGAAGGCAAACTCGACGCCGTCGGCGCCGCAAAAAACAAATGGTGGACCACTGATCTGCAAGGCCGCGTCCTTGATAAGTGTCTGCAACTGTTCGGCGGCTATGGCTTCATGTGGGAATACCCTATCACCCGCGCCTACGCCGACGCCCGCGTCCAACGCATCTACGGCGGCACCAACGAAATCATGAAAGAATTGATCAGCCGGAGTTTATAAAACTGCAAAACGCACAACTACCCGACATTAAACTAAATTCCCTTGTCATCCCGTGCGCAGCGCAGCGTATAACGCTGCACTGCAGACACGGGACCTTCTAGACACCTGAGACGAATTTGACCACACCATCACCACCACCCACCGACACCACCGCGACCACGCTCGCAGCCAGCACCGCCGCGTTGCGCGACGCGCTCGCTAAAACACTAGAACCCGGCCTTCACATCGTCGCCACCCCCATCGGCAATCTCGCCGACATCACGCTGCGCGCCATCGCCACCCTCGCCAACGCCGACGTCATCTATTGCGAAGACACCCGCCATAGCCGCACACTCGCTGCCCACTTCGGCATCAAAACCCCACTCCGCGCCTACCATGAACACAACGCCGACGCCGCCCGCCCGGAAATTCTTGCAGCTCTCGCCACAGGCCGCCGCATCGCGCTCATCTCAGACGCCGGCACACCACTAATTTCCGACCCCGGCTATAAACTCGTCAACGATTGTCTCGACGCCCATCACCTCGTCACCTGTATCCCCGGCCCCTCGGCTGTCATCACCGCACTCGCGCTCGCAGGCTTACCAACCGACCAATTCTTATTCGCCGGTTTCTTACCGCCAAAGTCCGCCGCCCGCCAGACACGCCTCAAAGATCTATCCACCATCCCCGCCACGCTCGTATTTTACGAAGCCCCATCTCGCGTCATTGCATGCTTGACCGACATCGCCACACAGCTCGGCCAACGCGCCTGCGTCATCGCTCGTGAACTCACCAAAATGCACGAGCAAAATTTGCACGGCACCGCCGCCGAACTCGCCGCGTATTTCGAAAAAACTGAACCGCGCGGCGAATTCGTCATCATCGTCGCCCCACCTGGTACCGTCGAAATCTCCGACGATGACATCGAAAAACGGCTGCAACACGCGCTCAAAACCATGAGTGTCAAAGATGCAGTCAAAGCCGTCGCCGAAGAATTGAAGCAACCCCGCCACCATGTTTACGACCTCGCGCTTCGCATAAAAGAGTCCCTCGCCCCGTCTTCACGGGGAGAGGGTTAGCGTGAGGGGCGGAAATGAAAGAGAGCGTGAGGGGCGGAAATGAAAGAGAGCGTGAGGGGCGGAAATGAAAGAGAGCGTGAGGGGTGGATATGAAAGAGAGCGGTAGGGTGATGCAAAACAATGGACCGAAGTAATTCGAAGATTCCAACCCGCACTGACCGCGAACGCTACGGTCGCCGTGCCGAACTCATTGCCGCAGCGTTCCTGATGCTCAAAGGCCATCGCATTCTCGCTCGCCGCCACCGCACACCCTTCGGAGAAATCGACATCATCGCCAAACGCGGTCGCCGTTTGGCCTTCGTCGAAGTCAAATATCGCGCCACGTCAACCAACCACCAAAGCGCCATCAGCCCGCAACAGGCCGCCCGCATCGCCCGTGCCGCAACACACTGGCTCGCGGCCCACCCAGCGCTCGGCGACAGCGACATGGGCTTCGACGCCATCTTTATCGCGCCCTGGCGTCGCCCCATTCTCCTGCGCGACGCCCTCCAACCCGTCGGCACTTCAGGTCGCACCTTCTAACGCGACATCATCAATCATTCTCTGATTGACACCCAGCGCTCGGCGTCGTTTGCATGGCGCCTACACCTTCAATATCGGAGCCCCAAATGGCCCTCAAAGTCGCCGTCCAAATGGACCCCATCGACCGTATAGACATCCGAGGCGATAGCACCTTCGCCATGATGCTCGAAGCCGCGCGGCGCGGGCATGAGATGTTTTACTACCTGCCGCAGCATTTGGCGCTCAATGAGGGCCAAGTCATCGCGCGGGGTTCAACTGTGCAGGTGACGGACAAGATCGGTGACCACTACAAATTGTCTGATCAACGCAAGGTCGATCTCTCAACCTTCGATACCGTGCTCCTGCGCCAAGATCCCCCCTTCGACATGGGTTACATTTCGACCACGCATTTGCTTGAGCGGATCCATCCCAAAACGCTCGTCGTCAACAATCCGGCGGAAGTTCGCAACGCACCCGAAAAAATCTGGGTGCTTGATTTTCAAGATTTGATGCCGCCGACGCTCGTCACGCGCAATCCAGAGGACGTGCTCGAGTTTCGCGAGAAATACCAAGACATCATCATCAAGCCAATATACGGCAACGGCGGCGCCAGCGTGTTTCGTATTCAACCCGGCGACACCAACTTGGGTGCCCTCATTGAAATGTTCCATATGGTGTTCCGTGAACCCTTCATGGTGCAACAATACCGTCCCGAAGTCCGTTCAGGTGACAAACGCATCATCCTCATCGACGGCGAAGTGGCTGGAGCCATAAACCGCGTGCCAGCAGAGGGCGAAACCCGCTCCAACATGCACGTCGGCGGCACCCCAAAGCCAACCGAACTCACCCCGCGCGATAAAGAAATTTGCGCTCGTCTCGGACCCGAATTGAAACGTCGCGGCCTAATCTTTACCGGAATCGACGTCATCGGCCCGTACCTCACCGAGATCAACGTCACCTCCCCCACCGGCATCCGACAGGTGAAAGCCTTCGGCGGCCCCGACATTGCCAGCCTGATTTGGGATGCCATCGAACGCCGTGTGAGCAAACGCGCGTGACAACGTCGTCGCATTCACCTGATCCAACCGACCCGTGCCAACCAAACCATTGGCGCGCGTTGGCTCTCCCAGGTTTGATCGCCTCTGGTCCGCTTGCCGTGCATTCGATGATCTTTTTTATCTTGCCCGCACTCGCACCACAACTCGTCACCGCGGCACACATTGCCCCAACCGACTACGGCATCCTCGCCGGCGCCGTTGGGCTTGGCTCGGTGCTGTTTTACCTTGTCAACAATGCAGTCACTCCCGTTCTCGGCCCCCTCGGCACTTTGCGCTTAGGGGTCATCATCGCCATCGCAGGCCTCGCACTGCTGCTGACTGGTCAGTGGCCCATCATGATCGCAGGCGGTCTGCTCATTGGCATCGCTTACGCCACCTCAACACCCGCCGGCAGTCAGATCCTCGCGGACTTCACGCCACGCACGGTCTGGGGCACGATGTTTTCATTTCGCCAAGCCAGCGTGCCTGTCGGCGGCATTATCGCAGGCTTGATCGCAGCGACCTCAATCGCACCAGATGGCTGGCACTCTGCGCTTATGTATTGCCTTTTCATCGTTGCGTGCCTCGGCCTCGTTCTGCTCGCAACACCGCAACGCTTTAACACGGCCCACCCGCTGGTTCCGTTCTCACTGCACGCCTTCGTCGCGCCATCCAACATCACACGGCCATTTCGCGATCTCATCACCGTCAAAGGCATGGCCAGCCTCGTCGCCGCAGGCTGTGGTCTCTGCGTCGTCCACGGGGCTGTCACCTCATTTCTTGTTCTTTATCTGACGAGCGGACTCGGCATAGCGAGCCGCACCGCTGCCTTGCTGTTCGTCGTCGTCCAGGCTGTCGCCATTTTCGGCCGCATCTTCTTCGGCGCCGTCGCCGATCGCTTACGATCACCACTTCAGGTGCTGCGATTTCTAGCACCTCTCTCTGCACTCTCTGCTGTAATGCTCGCCTCCTTCGATACCACTTGGGCAATCGAAGCCCAACTCGCCGCCGCCGTCACGATCGGCTTGACGGTCGGCACTTGGAATGGACTTTATCTCTCAGAAATAGCTCGCCTTGCCCCGCAGGCCAACGTCGGCAATATCACCGCTAGTGCCGCCGTCTTTAGCTTTCTAGCCTATGCCATTACGCCACCGCTATTCGGCGTGCTTGTTACATCATTTGGTTGGCGCAAAGGCTTCGCCATGATCGCAACTGCCGCCCTCGCTTCCGGCATCATCCTCACTCTGCGCCATTGGCGCGAACGAGGCTGAAAGCAAAAGTCCTGACAGCGTCCCCCTGCGCCACGACGCCGAATTGACATGACAACCCTCGTCAGCCCCAATAGCCACCACTCCCCATCACGCCGAGCATCAGCAATGCCAACATCCAACGCAACTCTCGATCAAAGCCCAACCCTCGATCATAGCGAAGTCGAACGCTTCAGTCGCATCGCTGCTGAATGGTGGGACCCCAATGGGAACTTCCGCCCCCTTCATAAACTTGGCCCCGCGCGCATGGGCTACATGCGCGACACCATCATCAATGGTTTAAAGCTCACACCACCAGTAGGCGCACTCCGTGTACTCGACGGTTTGAAAATTCTCGACATCGGCTGCGGTGGCGGCCTCGTTGCCGAACCATTGGCTCGCCTCGGTGCACACGTCACCGGCATCGATCCCTCGCTTGAAACCATCGCCGCCGCGTCAACCCATGCCGCAGCACAAGACCTCAGCATCGACTACCGCGCCATCCGCGCCGAAGACATCGCGGCAACGGGCAAAACCTACGACGTCGTAACCTGCCTCGAAGTTGTCGAACACGTCCCCGACGTGCGCGCCTTCCTCACCATCGCCGCATCTCTGGTCAGACCAGGCGGCCTTCTGTTACTTTCAACCCTCAACCGAACTATGAAGTCCTACGCCCTCGCTATCATTGGCGCCGAGTACGTGCTGCGATGGGTTCCGGTTGGGACGCATCAATGGCAGCGCTTCATCACGCCCGACGAACTCGAAAAAATTGTCACCGGCATCGGACTGATTGCTGAGTCATCACGAGGGTTAGTTTTCAACCCACTCGCCGACACCTGGTCCTTATCGGGCGACACCGACGTTAATTACTTTCTTTCAGCCCGTAAGCCGCATTAATCAGTTAATCATCGCATCGCGTCAGACCATCCCACGCAAAAAATAAAATCACTCGCCGACAGTGTCATTCGCACCACGCAAAAACGCCCCAGGATGCTCCCAGGGCGCCGTTTACCAATCACTTGACCGCTACCCTGCCCGAAATAACAAAAACGCTTCTACGGGCAAATTTATAGGCCTAGCGCGCATTAGTCTCGATGCGCATACCGCTCCCTTACTTCTTGTCGTTCTTAACCAACCACGCCTTCATCATCGCGATCTCGCTCTTCTGCGCCTTGATGATGTCCTTCGCCAATTTTCGGATCTTCGCGTCCTTGCCATACTTGAGTTGAACCTCCGCCATCTCAATCGCACCTTGATGATGCGGGATCATACCACGCACAAAATCGACATCGGTTTTGCCGGTAAACGCGATGCTCATGTCCTTATGCATCTTATCGTTCACCGCCTTGAACTCCTTCACCGACGCCGCATCACCCGCAGCAGCCGTAGCCATTGTGTGCCCAGCATGCGGATTAGCCGGAGCGTTCGTCGCCTTAGCAGGAGCTGGCGCCGCTGGCATCGTATGCCCGGCATGAGGATTTGCCGCAGGAGCCGACGTCTGCGCCTGCGCAACGGCAACAAACCCAAGCATCGCTAATCCCGTCACAGCCAGCCCCACAACGCCGCGCGACCCAAACGTCCAACGAGCCAACACCATTTGCCAGTTCTCCGATCGTCGATCTGATCCATCAGACAAAAAGCCCCCAACCCAATTAGCCGGAAGCCTCAAATAATCATGTAAGTCATGCGGCGGCACATCGGTAGTCCAGCGCCGTGCGCGAACCACTCGAACCACTCGAACCACTCAAACCACAGCGTCACAACCGCACATTGGCCTTGTCGGTATAAACATCGCGCGATGCACTACCTGGCAACACGCGCAGCACCACCGCCGACACCACCGTGATGACGGCCAACGCCGCCACACTCATCATAAAAGCTCTCATCGATCCTGCTCCTATCGTCATCGTCCACGACCACGTCTGTGTCCAAGACGACATCTATCGTGCCGCCACAGTCGCTTGTTTAAGGTATGCAATCAAGGCGTCCCGCTGGCTCTTTTCAGTAATCTTCTGCAAAGGCATTTTCGACCCCGGCGTCAACACATCTGGCCCCAGTTCGAATAATTTCGCAACCGTCACCTCGCTCCACACAATATCAAGCCCTTTGAGCGGATGCGAATAGGTATACCCCGGCAGCGTCGCAATCCGCCGACCAAACACGCCATGTAACGTCGGCCCCGCTCGGTTCGCCCCATCCGGCGTCAACGTATGACAAACGCTGCACTTCCGCGCGAACTGCATCTCACCCTCCGCCAATTGTCGCGCCTCAGGCGTCGCATCCGCTGCCACCTCTGCCTTCAATTGAAATCGCCGCGGCATCTGGCTCGCATCCACGTCTTCAAACTGAGCACGCGGCGCAAACCGCCACAGCGTCACAAAATCATCAAGCCCTCCGTAATAAAGCGCATCCCCCTCGGGCGCGAACGCCAGCGCCCAAACCGGTCCGAATGGGTTCTTGTGCTCTTCCAGCACGACGCCGTCCGAGATCCGCATCACGCGCACCACGCCGTCCCCGCCCCCCGTCGCGATCAAGCCTGGCTTCTCAATCACCGCCACAGCCAACACTGGTCGCTCATGCGCAGACAATTCGCGCACAACATCGCCGGTCGACCCATCGATGATAGCAACCGCACCATTCAACGCACCAACGACAAGCTGATCTGTCCCTGGAACACGTTGCAAAACATTGATGCCCCACCCGTGCTTGTAAATCGCGCGATCAAGCAGTCCGGACGCCGCATCAAACACGCGCACATGGCCATCGGCACTCGCCGTGAAAACCCGTTTGCCATCCTTCGAAAACGCCACCCCGTTAACGGGCCCTTGATGTCCTTCGAGTACCGGGCCGGGCTTCAGTGCGTTCAAGTCCCACAACCGCGCTGTCCGATCCCAGCCAGCCGTCACCGCGAACTCGTGATGATATACATCGAGCCCGGCGATCTTGCCTTGATGACCTTCGAACCGATGTGACGGACGCGGCTCACCAACGTCCCACAGCGTCACCACACCATCGTCACCAGCGGCAATAACCTGGTAGATATAGGGCCCAGTTATAAAGAACCGCGTCGGATCGCGCACCACCGTAACGGCGTTGACGGCGCCACCTAAATCCGTTGCGCGCCAAAGCGCTGTCGCTGCTTTGCCGGCTTCGATGCGACTCCACAATATCATCGAATAATCGAACGAGCCGGTAAGGACTTTCCCAGTAGGAGCATCAACC
>JABFRJ010000534.1 GCA_013141255.1 Hyphomicrobiaceae bacterium | reverse complement strand
AACAACAAGGCGTTGGTAGTGACTTACGCCGGAGATGACGTCACGCATGCCTGCAATCGGATCGGTGACTGCGTGGGGAAACGTCGCCTGGATGCGACTGGTCAGGCCAATAAACGTGACTGTGAGGCCGCTGATGAACCCCCACGCGAGACCAACGGAGGCGAACCCAACCAGGGCAGCACCAATCGTCATCAGCATGGCGAGCGCCAACCCAACCAAGAATGAGAGCGTGACACCGCGATAGTCGCGAACGGCACCGCAGAAAGCGAGCGCCACCCAGATGAGAGCGACGAGCAAAGACGCCGCCATCAAAGCCAGCGCGGTTGCAAAACCCAAGCGAAACCACCAAATTTCGAGCACCACGCCGAGCGCAACCAACGGCAAGACAGCGCCGTAGGCCCCCAGCAAAAGGCGTGGCACGTCGGCTGGCTTTTTCAACCACAAGGCATCGCCAACAAGGCGCGTCGCGACAATCGTTACAGGTGCTGCGAGCACCAACGATGTGGCAAAAGCATAAATGATAATGCCACGAAAATTGGAGAGAACCGATGTACCTGTGATCTGGTCGGTGGTCAGCGTGATGGCGGCAAGCGCGAAAATCGTGAACAGCCAAGGTCCGGCTGCGATGACGGCCGCATGACCGGCCGCAGCCACAATCGACGAAATCGTTTCTTGTCCGGCGAGGGCACGCAAGCGAAAACCTATACCAGCCATATCTTATACTCCCGCTCGCGCCATGGCGGGCGCTCGGCCTGCTATGGCGGGTTGTTCGCGCTGGCGGCCGGGCGCTTCGCGCAAGGATTGATAGAGCTCGCGATAGGCTGCCGCTGCCTGCTCGGATGTGTAATAGCGCTGTACGCGTTGGCGGAGATTTTCGCCCCAGATGCGGCGCTTGTCATGATCGGCCAAGAGTTCACCGACGGCCGCTGCAATTTCGGATGGAGCAACGAGGCCGGTGACGATACCGCCGGGGCCGAAACTTGGTACTTCGTCGGCGCGACCTTCAATGATCTCGCGGCAAGACCCAACATTGGTTGCGACGAATGGGATTCCAGCCGCGCCGGCTTCGAGCAGTGTCAGCGGTTGGCTTTCACTCAAACTGGTCAGCACGACGACGTGGATCTGCGGCAAATAGAGGGTAATGTTGACTGGCCCGGTGAACTCAATGCAGGATTCTAAACCGAGCTCCGTAACCAATGCCTTGCACTCGGCAGTATATTCGGGGTCTTCATCGAGGGGACCGAGGATGTAGGCCTGTAAATCGGGCACCGTTTCACGCAGCATCTTGGCTGCGGCGATATAAGCCTTAACGTCCTTGATAGGCACCACGCGGCCGATCAAGGCCATGGTTGGGCGCGCCGCATCGGGTGCGCGGGCGAGCCCGCCGAAACGGGCAATATCAATACCGTTGGCGATCACGCGGCTTTTGTTTGGAACGGCCCCCAAGGTCTGCTGCACTTTTTGATTATCGCCATAGAGCGTTATGACGAGGTCGCAGGCTTCGTAGCAGGTCTTAGCGTAGGCCTCGAAGGCTGAGATCCACATGTCGCGCAAATCAAGGCGCGGATCGTCGAGGACGTGCCCGCGATCCAAGGTGTCGACGACCCAATCGGCCATAAGTAGTTCGATGCGGCGCTCGTTGGTATAGATACCGTGCTCGGTTAAAATAGAGGGACGACCGGTTTCGCGCGCCGCGCGGGCTGCCAGAAGCCCCGCGTAGCCGGTTGATATGGTGTGATAGACATTGGCGTTTGGCAGCGGAAATTCGAGGGTTGCGAACAAGCCGCCAAGCAATGCGCGCCAGGCCCAGAAATAGTGCAAGAATGAGCCGTACGGCATGGCCTCGCGATACATGCGTTGCGCAATGTCCCAGGCGACGGGCGAGTTGAAAACGCGCGACAGCGGCACCTCAGCGTCGACGCGCGCGATGACGTTCGACAGTTTAGCCAACGGCTCGGCGCCGCCTTGAGTAATGAAGGTTTGCAGGCTGTGGGCCAACGCATCGATCTCGCGTGGCGTGCGGACGGACTGGCGTGGAGTGTCGCCGTACGACTGCAGATAGAGCGGGTGAAAGCCCAGCACGTTGGGCGGCATAGCATAGCGGGCTTCAGCGCTATCGGGCGCTGGCCAGAGCGACACGATCGAGAAACTTGTGTCGGGCTGCGAGCGGATCAACCAGTCAATCCAACCAGAGACGCCGCCGGGCACAAAAGGGTAACAACCCTCGACGATGATGCAGACGTCGGTGGTGCGGCGTGGGGTTGCGACCCAAGGCTTTGCGGCGCTCATACCTGCGCACTCCGACGATGACGGCTCGCGACGAACGCGGGTGGTTTGATAATTGTGCGGCGGCGCATACGACCACCGATGGGCAGGCGCTGATGGTTGCGACGCAAGCGGAAGGCATCAAATTGACGTGTTGCAAGAAGGTGCTGTTCGTATGCGCGGCTTGCGATCGCATCGAGGTGCAAAGCCTCGCCTGCACGGTGCTTGATATCAAGGCGCGCCATAATGTCGAGGGTTGCAGCAGACGCGGCGGCACGTGCGCGCTCAGCTTCTGACTCGCCTACCAACCCCGATTTGGCGCAGACTTCGACGTCCTCAATCAGGGCGATTGCAGTTGAGTGCGTCGTGGTTGAGGCACTGGCTTTTGCGATGCCGTCAGTCAAATAGGCATTTATTTTGTCGCGTACTCGCGCGGTGACTGCTGCGGCCTGAACACGCACGATTGGTTCGGTACTGTTCAATGCTAGGCGGAGTGCGGGGATATAATCTGGATGGAACTCGCGCGCGATCATGCCAAGCGCGGTCTGTTGGCCGGCAATATTGCGGGACGTAAAGAGCTCGGCGTATGCTGCGGGGGATGGTGCGCCGAGGTCTGCTGCACGACCTATGGCCACGTGATCAGAGCGAAGGGTCAGTCGATCCGTGGCGGTGGAATTGGAAATTCGTTCGTACCACTGATCAAGCAGATTGGTGCTGTCGCGCCGCCTACGTGAGAGCCATGGCAGAAGCAATACGCTCCAGGCGCCAAACGGGCCGGTGACTGCCGTGACGATCAACAACGTGAACATGGTGCCAGCCTTGTCGCTGCCGCGCGCGCGAACGGTTGCCACAACGAGCATTAGTACGATGCCGCAGTGACAGATAAGGGCGCCGCCCAGCGGTAAGTGACCAGAGGCGGCTGCAAGCATGACGGCTGCTTCAGCTATGGCGGTGGTGAGCATCAATAAGCGAGACGCATCAGCCATTTGCGCCGCCCTTGGGATCGGTCGCCCCGGCGTTACGTCCACCGACGAGCCAACTCAGGCCGCGCCAGCGTTTAGGTGCACCTCCGCGCTCTTCGGAGGTCGTTTCTATTGTTGCGCCTGATGCCACGTCTGGTGATTGGTCGGCGGACTTGATTGCGTCCGATGGTGATAATTGGGTCACAAGCTGCACGGCCCCTTGCGCGAGCGCGGGCGCGATGTGGCGGGCAATTACGGCCAACCTATTTGCAGTCGCCGCGTCAAGAAGCGCGGCGTCGAGTTGTTCAATTTTGAGCATACCTATGACACGCGCAGGCATAGTTCCACCGGGCTGAAAGATCGGTATCGCCACCAGGCCGTCGCCCTGCAATACAGATTCGTCGGCGCGCTCGGCGACGTTCAGTTGGCGCTGCTCGGCGAGGATCGCTTGGCCTAACGGATCTGTGGCGAGGAACTCGGAGCGCCATGGCGCGGCGGCTGGCCAATTGTGCGTCAGCACAAGCCGCAGGCCGCGCTCGTCTGCGACCGCTACGGACACGGCGGCGCGCGGCATGGCAGCATTGAGGACAGTCGACAGGTCGTTGGCCCAGCGCCCAGGCTTTGGGTCGGCGAGCGCATGCAGGCCCGAAAGCAAGCGGTTTTGCGTGGGGCGAGCCGAAACTGCGAGAGTACGCTCAAGCGTTGCGACCCGGCTTTCAAGATTATTAGTGTAGTCGACTAATGCGGTACCCCGGGCCTCAAGATCGAGGACTTGAGCTTTGAGAAACTCACGCTTTTCAATCTGACGCGAGCGGAACGCGCCCAGCAGCAAGGCGACCAGCAGCCAAAGCACGGGCTGCGTCCAAACACGAATGAGGTAATTGAAATAACGCTCTTCGATGTCTGGCTCGGGCATGCCGATCAAGGTTTGACCGATAATGGCTAATCCCGCTGCGGCGAGGCCTGCAACTGAACCGTATTGCAAGCTCAGCAGCAGAATTGCGATCCAATAAGGATGTGGATTCATGCGCGTAAGGTCAGGGAAGGCGTCGATCTGCCATTCCAGCAAAATAATAAAGGCGAAAATTGCTAGCTCCACGAATGCCATACGCGGCGGCAAAACGCGATTTCCAGAGGAGAATAGAGTGCTGAGCCAATGCCACTTGCCTGCGCCTTGCTGTTCAAGACGTGCAGATACGCCCGGCGTAAAAACGGATTTGGTATCGCTTGTCAGTCGGGTTTTTAGACCGCCGACTGCTGATCGCTTTTTGCTGTCCTCAGCTTCGGTCACGCTTTTGCTCATGAATGATGGGTCAGATGTGGTTGAAACTGCTGAGGGTTCGAGCCGCTAATTGGCTTTGAATGGATTAAACTGCGATGGCACACTTGCGGGTGCAGTCTCTTTTTCTTTGCGTTGTGGTTCGGTCCGCTTGCGTTTCAGGCGGAAGCGTCGTGATACGTCTTGCGGCGGTGTCCCGCGGCGCAGTTGGGAGTCGGTGGGCGCCGTAGTGATGGCGGGTGGAGGTAAAGTTGCGGGCGGACGCGTTGGTTCACGGAGGGTAATTGCGGGCGTGCGTGGGCGGCCCAATTGATCGACGATGCGTTCGAAAGCCAGCAAGCGGCGCTCATCCAGTTCGTCAGTGCGTACCGAGGTGAGGATCTGGCGCGCGGGCTCCATGCGACCTTGACGAATTTCAATGGCGGCGGCGACCAATGCAAACGAAATGACCGTCTCAGGCTGTAGCTCCTTGGTGACCTTGTCGAAGGCGGGACCATTGCCAGCGGCGGCGAGGCTTTCGGCCAAACTAGCGAGCTCGGCTTGGCTGAGCGTGCTCATCCCTTGGCGCTCCGCGGCGCGCAGCGCGAGTACCGGATCGCCGGCATCGATGGCGGCGGAGACAAAGCGGGTTGCTGTCTCGGTCGACATGGCCGTGGCGCCCTCAAACCAACCCGCCAAGAAGGCCCGAGCCGCACTTAACTGCGTCTGTTCCACTAGAATTTCACCGACAGCGAGGGTGACAGCGTCGCCGGGAGTTCCGACGTCGCGGGCGAGTTGCAATGCCAGATCGTTGCGTGTGATTTGGACAAAGCGCGAAACGAAATCGAGTGCGAGTTCTTCGTCAGGTTGGCCTTTGAGCCAGCGCGTGCCACGGCGCAATGCCTCTTCAGGGCGTTTCACGTCGAGCAAGGTTTCAAATAGCATCAGCCGATCGCGGCCGTCCCGCAGCCAGCGTCGATCATCGACAGCGGCCATGATTTTTGCAGCTTCAGGGATGTTGCCGTCGGCGGCTTCCAGGAACGCCAACCGCACCAAATCTGATGGCTTGCGGTAACCGGCGGCGCGGCATTGTTTCAGGGTTGCTTGTTCGGCGGCGAAGTCGCCGTTGTGACGGAATAGACCAATTAACCGGTTGCAGACAGGGTCGGAATAGCGAATTGCCAACTGCGAATTTAAGGCTTTGATTTGGCTCGGCTCGTCCTGAACTTGGCGATAGAGTTGCGCCAATTGGCGAAAGACATAAAGATCGCGCGGACGCTGTTCGGCTAGCAACTCCAGGACTTGACGGAGTTTCTGAGTGTCGCCGTTGGCAACGTAAAACCGCTGCAATTGGACCAGTGTCCGTTGACGACGGTCGCCGCGGGAGAAACGTCCTTCGAGCAGATCGAGGGCGCGCGCGGCCTGTCCATCGCGTTCCAATGCGTCGATCCGCTCATCTTCGCCGGGCAGAACGAACCATCCGACGACAAGGGCTGCAAAAAATATCAATGACATGAGAGCAACGTGCGGGCGCAACAGCCACGTCAGCACGCCCGATGGAGGCGCACTGTTTACGGTCGAGTTCTCGACCTTGGCTTGAAGTCGCTGAGACGGACTACTCATTGCGGTTTGTCTTGATCCAATTCTGATTGGCTGTTGTGGCGCGATGATTGTTTGGGTTGATCTCCCGGTGCTTTGCTACTTCCTACTCATGCTCCTGCTCATGCTCCTACTCATGGCACTGCAATCGGATGTCGATCGGCTCGATAGCATCTATGCTCAAGCGTAGACTGAGTTGGCCTTCAGCGTTGGCCCAGCGAATTTCCTCAGCGAGCGTCTTACCGTGACGCGATACGATTACGCGCAGACCACGACCGGGACGGGTGGCGAATTGTATTTCACCCATACCAAAACCTTCGGCACGCGTTGTTTCACTGCACTCGCCGTGCTGCCAGTTGGAAAAACGCCAGCGGCTATGGACGAGCGTGACCAGGGGCTCGGTTGAAGCAACGGCTTGAGTTGCGGTGCCTGACACACGCGGGCGAAGTGTTATTGAAACGTCAGTCACCGCTGGATCGAGGCTCAAATAGATCGAACCCTGATGGCGATTGGCACCAAGCACACCTTTGGAAACGGCGTGATCGACTTCGACGCTGTCGGCGACGTCGAAGCGGACCGTTTCCAATGCGCCACGATTGCGGACAGACCAACTGAAGAGGCCGGTTTGAGCGATTGTGGTGGTAAAATAGTCGTCAGCCATGGCGGCGTAATGAGATGCTGCAATGGGCGTGACGTCGGTCGTGCGCGCCATATTGAGGAAGTACTTGATCGCCGCCAAACTCGCGGTTTTTTCGCCTGAGTACATGTGATAGTAGAGATTAAAGCCCTTTAAGCGGCGCGGTGTTTCGGTATTCTTAAGCGTGTGCTCCAGCATCATCTGGCCACCAAAGGGACCGGTCCAGTCGTTGGTGTAGGTGTTTTCATTGGAATTGACGGCGTAAATCTGCCGCTCTTTGCCGGCTACGCGCGACAGCGGCGGCACATAGGCAACCGAAGGAAACTCCTCGTCGAGGCGACTATCGCCGCCATTCAGATTGCGGACACCGGCGCGACGGGTCGCAGCAATGGCACCCTCAAATGGCGTTGTGTCGCCGCTCCATTGGTAGAGCTTGGCCTTTTTTCCTGCCGGCGCGAAATTTTCAGAAACTTTGAGAGCGCCGCCGACTTCGAGTTCCAAATCGAAATCCCGTCGCAGATAGGTGCGCGGGAGTTCGTCGGATCCTGCAACGTAACGATCATAGCGGCCCGAGCGGAACTCTTTGCCGGCGACGCGCATGAGTTGCTCTGTGACCTTCTCGCGCATGGGCTGATCTGGCGGGCGGTATCCAGCAATCAATTTATCTTCAGCCGCACGACTATAGCTTTCGTAAAAGCCCCAATTATAGGGATGCGTATGGGTATGGCTTGCGACTTCGACTTGCGGCAAGGCAAAGAGCCGTCGAGCAATGGGGGCACCTGCAGGATTGCCGCCCAACAAGGGTTGAATGTCGCCTGCGAGCAATGCGACGGACACGGGCAAATCCGGATAGGGAGCGATGGCTTCTCGCGCGACGACTTCGGCGGACAGCACCTGCTGATTGCGATAACTTTCGACGGTGGACAAATTGTTCCAGCCATCGCCGTCGATGTGACTAAAATAGATACGGCGACCCGATACTGTTGTAACGTCGGGGATCGGGAAGCGGTCGGCGCCTAACGACTTACGAAAGAAGGCAAAGGGATTTAGCAGCCACGACAAGCGATCGGTGTTGGGCTCGAGGACAACAGTGTAATTCTGAGCGGCAAACCCACCATTTTCCGAGGTGGCAACAACGACAGAGCGGCGCGGCCCTGCTTCATAGGGAATTTCGACCACCATATGATGCGTGGCCTCGTTACTCTTCGCATCGATCACGGGAAACCCCGGCAAGACTTTATCGAGCTTGCGCTCGAAGCCGATCATGTCCGCATCGCGTGTAACAACTTTGGCTTTGTAGGTGATGTCGTGGAAGTTGCCGCCGTGACCAAGCCCGAAACGACCCAGAATGCGGTTGATCGCAGGGATCAACTCGTCGGCCTCTCTGGGCGCGACTTCACCGAGCATGACGTATTTCATTTCAGGTGAAAGCGCGCGTTCAAGCCAAGCCACGTAGCGTGCAGGATCGACCAACGGCTCAACAAACCAAGTGATGATACCGCGATAACTGGCGAGATCTGTGGGGACTGGCAAGGGCGCGTTGACGTCGTGGTAGTCAACAATGAAGCCTAAATGATTGAGCGGCATTTCGGCGAGCTTGTGGAGGCGCGTGGTGTGCACACCGGGCTCATGCTTGCTATCGTAAAGCGCGAGAAGCTTACGTTTCACTTGGCGGCCGGAGAAATCAACATCGAGTGCGGTGGCTTGACGGCTTGACGAGGCGCCTAAGGCCAACATGACGAGCACGGCGACGAACGCGACCAGCGCACGTGCCGTGGACGTTTGCCTTGCAGCCTTGATGAGGGATGTCGTGCGGTTGGCCATTCGTTGCGGTCTCGGTGATCGTCTCAGGATTTGGGCACTAAGGCTTAAGGTCGTCGTGGATAAGTGGTAACGGCACCGACTGTTTGATCAGCTAACTTTAGGCACCAGCAATAGCGGAGAGTGGGACGGTATGCGAGGGGGACATTGCAGCACACTTGCATGTCGTGGCGACTTATCCAGTTTGGAGGTATTCTGGGGGCGTAATTCGGCCACGATTATGCAGCTCAAGGCGCTCCTATTGTTTTCCACCGTTTGGCGGTCGTTGCGGGCGTTCAGAAATGAGGATCCTGCTTGGAGTTGCACCAGCCGCCGCGTATCTAGACTAGGTCTTTCGGTCGCAGTCGTGGTCCCACCCCTTTGATGGGCGCAGATCCTTCGTCGTTTTGGGTGCCCCTATGAAACTCGTCATGCTCGCGCGTAACCCGAGCTTGTATTCGCACCGGCGGATTGTCGAGGCCGCGCGAGCGCGTGGGCATAGCATCGACGTGATCAACACCTTGCATGTTCACATGAACATTACCTCATCGAAGCCGCTACTTCGGCATGGCGGCAAGACCTTGCCGCTCTATGACGCGATCATTCCGCGCATTGGCGCTTCGGTGACGCACTATGGCTTGGCCGTCCTCAGGCAGTTTGAAATGCAAGGGGTTTTTCCGCTCAACGAAAGCGTGGCGATTGGCCGGAGCCGTGACAAGCTCAGGGCGCTGCAATTGCTGGCGCGGGAAGGTATCGGCTTGCCAGTGACGGCGTTTGCGCATGGTCCGCGCGCGGCGGAGGACGTGATCCGGGAAGTCGGCGGCGTGCCATGCGTCATCAAACTGCTAGAGGGAACGCAAGGCATGGGCGTGATCCTGGCCGAGACTGTGGCGTCGGCGAAGTCGATCATCGAGGCCTTCAGTGCGGCCAATATCAATATTTTAGTGCAGGAATACATCAAGGAAGCTGGCGGCACAGACGTCAGGGCGTTGGTCGTTGGCGGTCAAGTTGTGGCAGCAATGAAACGCACCGGTAAAATCGGTGACTTCCGCTCCAACCTGCATCGTGGCGGCAAGGCTGAAGGCATCACGCTCAGCGAAGCGGAAGCGCGTACTGCTGTGAAGGCTGCAGAGATCTTGGGGCTTAACGTGTGTGGCGTTGACATGCTTCGTGCGGGGCGCGGCCCGGTTGTGATCGAGGTCAACTCGTCGCCGGGGATTGAAGGCATGGAAGCGGCGACCGGCGTCGATGTTGCGGGCTCGATGATCACGCTGCTCGAACGGCGCGCCACGCGTGGTGATACGGGCACCAAGGGTGCTGGTTAGCGTAGTTTCAAGACGCGGATGGCGGCGAGCACCCAAAGCGTGCCGAAAAGCCAACCGCCCATGATGTCGGTCGGCCAATGGACGCCGAGGTATAGTCGGCTGAGACCAATCGCAACCGGCAAAGCAATGGCGATGGTCCAGATCAGCCGCCGCAATCGCTGTTCACGGATCGTTTGCAAAAGTAATGCAGCGAGCATCAGGTAAATGACAGTGGACATGGCTGCGTGCCCCGAGGGGAAGCTGGCGTTTATTTCTGTCACCAGATGCGGGACAATTTGAGGGCGTGCGCGCGGCATGATGCGCTTGAATATCTCGATGGTCGTGATGGCGCTGAGCGCGGTTGCGACCAAAATCAAGCCGTGGCGCCAACGACTGGCAAAGCCAAAACCCAAAAAGGCTCCCGTGACCAGCAAGATTAAAATGCCAATCCCGCCTAAACCTGTGATGTCGCGGATGAAGATTTCGAGGTTGCGTGTGCCTATCGGATTGGCCAAATTTTGCTGATTACGGACGGCGCGAAGCCAGGTTGGCTCGAAGCCAAGGAATGTGCCGTAAGTCAACCAACTGCCGAGCATGTGGCCCGCAAGCAGGATCGCTGCCAGCCCGGCAAGCTGCCACAACGTGCGCGCGGTTCCTGTTGCGGGCAACTGTATCAGCCAGGGATGCTTAGGGCGTTGCTGCATCGGGCGTTAGGCTCGCTTTGGTATCATGTTGATTGCCTGTGTCTGCTGTGCGGTTTTCAGATCTGGCGCGTTGCACCGCCACATAGCATTGTTGGCATATAGCATTGTTTGCGTCCGCCGCGATCTGCGAGGTTTTTATGCCGTCTCTCACCGTGCTCACTGCCTTTGTTGGCGCTTGTATTTTTCTTGGGTTAACACCGGGACCGAATATGAGCCTAATCGTGGCCAACACCATTTCTGGTGGACTGCGTGCAGGTCTCGTTACGCTTGCCGGCGCGGGAACGGGGCTCGCTATTCTAGTGACGGTTGCTGCACTTGGTATGACGTCAGTCATGACGCTGATGGCGGACTGGTTTGACGTTGTACGTTGGGTTGGCGCGATCTATCTCATGGTGCTCGGGGCGCGGCAGTTCTGGCGCTATTGGCGGTTGCGCGGAGGCGTGGCCATTGCCGCACCTCCCATCAAGGCCCGAGCGTCTTATTTTCATGGTCTCGCGGTTTCGTTGTCGAACCCGAAAGTGCTGCTGTTTTTGGGGGCGTTCCTGCCGCAGTTTGTCGACCCAGCCCGACCGCCTGGGCCGCAGCTGTTGGTGCTGGCGATCCTGTTTATTGTCACGCTGGTTATCGTCGACCTGATCTACACGCTAGCTGTGGCGCGGGCTCGGTCCGGCATTAGCGTCGAGCGATTAAATGTGTTGGACGGCGCGGCTGGCGTCTTGTTGATGCTAGGCGGACTGGTATTAGCCACTGCGCGGCGACCTTAAAGCTAGACACAGCCACCCTTTTTCATCTCTGTCTGTGTGTGCTAACGAGCATTCAGCGCCTTTCACCCCGTTAGCTCAGGACACCCATGAAACGCATCGGCTTTTACTCCGGCTCTTTCGATCCCGTCACTGTCGGCCATACCGACGTGATCCGGCGCGCGGCCAATCTGCTCGATCATTTGGTGATCGGGATCGGCGTGCATCCGGGCAAGACGCCGTTGTTTTCGCCTGAGGAAAAGTCCGAGATGATTGCGGCTGATACGGCATCTATTGCCAAGAAAACCGGTTGCAAGATTACGACGACGACGTTTTCTGGATTGACGGTTGATGCGGCGATTGACGCGGGTGCAATGGTCATCGTGCGTGGCCTCCGCGATGGCACGGACCTTGACTACGAAATGCAAATGAGCGGCATGAATGGCGCCATGGCAGGCGAGGTTGAGACTGTGTTTTTCCCCGCCAGTCCTGAGGTCAGGCATATCGCGGCGAGCCTGGTGCGTCAGATTGCGCAAATGGGCGGCGACGTAACGCCGTTTGTGTCGAAGGATGTGGCTAAGCGTTTGAAGCTTAAGCTCGCAAAGAAGAAATAGCATGGTGCACGGTGCGGGACACGCGAAACTGATCGCTGATCTGGTGGCTGTGCTCAAGCGCATTCCGCGCGGTCACGTGTTGGCTGTTTCGGCTTTGTCGCGGCATTTCAGGCAACCTGACAGGTTGCTGCTGACTCTCCTTGCCGGCTTGAGCAAAAGTGACGGCACAAGCGAGAGCGACGTGCCATGGCATCGCGTGGTGATGGATGGTGGCGCGCTTGGTCGACATGCTGATCGGTCGCTGCATTTGAACCGCCTCAGGGCTGATGGCCTTGCTGTTGCGCCTGCTGGGATTGTGCAGGATCTCGCACGCGTTGTAATCAGCGACCTATCCAACCTCCCGCAGAAGGCACACGCGGCAACGGCTGGCTCACTGCCTTTAACCGCACTGGACACACCGACTAGCCGGTCGCGCGGACGACTGGGACAACCGAAATCGAGTATTTAAGGACCTCTCCCCAGGCGTGCCCACATCGTCGTTGCTCACCCAGAGCCGCAATCCTACAACGCGCACCTAGCGCGTATCGGACGCGAGACTTTGCAAGCGCACGGTTGGTCGGTGACGGTATCGGACCTCTATCAAATGAATTTTGATCCGTGCGGGCGGCACGGAACGTGTTTGCGAGCTTGTCGTAGCGTGTTGAGATGGCGCGGTTTTTGATCCCGCTTTTGCAATTGGCTGCCGTGCATATCTCGACAATTCAGGCTCAAATCCTTATGTGTGGGGCATGAACACACGCACCCTCACGTCCCAAAACAACATCGCGGATGACTTCGTCATGCCGTTTCAGACGGAGCAATCGGGCGTTACCGGACGCCTCATTCGCCTGGGTGCAACTGTCGATACGGTGCTGACGCGCCATGGCTACGCGGACGATGTCGGCGCGGCGCTTGGCGAAGCGTTGGTTCTAACCGCGCTCAGCGGCAGCGCGCTAAAGTTCGATGGGCGTTTGATCCTGCAAACCAAAACTGACGGTCCGCTCGGGCTGATCGTGGCCAACTATGATGTGCCAGGCAAGCTCAGGGCGTACGCGCGTTGCGACGGCAAAGACCTTGGCCGCCGCGAGGGCGAAACTGCTACCGACGTGCAGCGACGTTTGATTGGCTCGGGTCACTTGGCGCTGACGATTGATCCGGGGCAGGGCATGGAGCGGTATCAAGGCATCGTGGCGCTTGATGACTCGACGCTGACCGAGGCTGCGCTTGGATATTTCCGCCAATCGGAGCAATTGCCGACTTTCATCCGTATTGCCGTGGCGCGGCATTTTGCCAACGGACAATGGACGTGGCGTGCAGGCGGATTGATGGTGCAGCGCGTGGCGTCGACTGGCGGCACGGAGCGGCCTGATCTCACAGACGAGGACCGCGACGCGCGGTTGCACGGTGAGGATCACGAGGATTGGATACGCACGCGAATGCTGGCGGAAACGGTCGAAGATCACGAGTTACTTGATCCGACGCTTGATCCGCATCGGTTGCTTTATCGGCTGTTCCACGAGGAAGGTGTGCGGGCGCGTGAGCCGCAGCCGCTGTCGGCGGAATGCCGGTGTTCGCGGGAGCGTATCAAATCGGTGCTGACGAATTTTTCGGCCACCGATCTCAGCGATATGCGTGAGCCAGATGGCGCAGTCGCGGTGACGTGCGAGTTCTGCTCAACGGTCTATCGGTTTCAACCTGAAGATCTGGCTGATGATCTGACTGATGATCTGGCGGACAACCAAATCCAGCCGTGATTTGGCGCTGAGTTGGGCCACAAAAAAGGCGGGTCAAAGCCCGCCTTTTCGGTTGTTATCGGCCGTTTCGATCACTCAGCTGCTGCGTCTGTTGAAACTGCTGCAGTGCGCGCGCGGCGAACTTGGCCTATGGGTTTCGCATAGTAGCGCGCAGGTGCCGCGGTACGAACGCGTGCCTTTGGCGTTGGTGCTTCTTCAGCCGCTGCGACTGCTGAACCCACATTGTAGCGATTCCAGGTCACGGTGACTTTGGTGCCGACGGCGACGCGCGGATAGAGATCGAGCACGTCTTGATTGTACATGCGGACGCAGCCTTTGGAGACTGCTGAACCGATAGTCCATGGCGCGTCGGTGCCGTGAATGCGATAGGCGCTTGAACCAAGATAGAGCGCACGAACGCCGAGCGGGTTCATAGGATGGCCGCCTGGAACCCACATAGGTAGGCGCGGATTTTCAGCGCGCATTGTCGGCGTTGGTGTCCACGATGGGTTTTCGCGCTTCTGCGTCACGGACGTCAGACCTTGCCAACGGCTTTGGTCGCGCGGAATGGCGATTGGATAGGCTGTTGCTTGGCCGCGACCAGTCACGTGATAAAGCTTGCGGTCACCAAAGCTGACGATGATCTGGCCTGCCGGGACGTTGGCTGGGAAGCTGACATGCTCTTTGCCCGAACCACCAACCGATTGGCTGCCGCCCCAATCATAGAACAGGGACTGTGCCGAAGCCGGCGCTGTGGTCATGGCGACTGCTGCAACAGTAGCTGCGGCTGCGAAGCAAAAGCGAATTTTTTTCATTGGCTCATTCATGATCATAAAAATACTCCCGCGCGTCTTGTCATGGTCTGCAGCGCTTTAAATCGAAAGGTCCCTCACGGGTCCCGTGTTGTAAAAGCTGCCGGAGTTTCAACCGTATTGGTGAATACTTAGTTAGTGATCGCCCCGTCTCCACACTCGCTCGACGCAAAGTCACAGA
>JABFRJ010000193.1 GCA_013141255.1 Hyphomicrobiaceae bacterium | reverse complement strand
TACGTGTCGTGGGCGATGATATCGCGGATATCCATGACGATGCGGATATCGGCGGAATTCTTGAGCTGCTGGGTGAGTGGCGGGCAGTCGATCACCTCGAAGCCCGAGCGCATGAAGTGGTGGCGCACAAACGGGAACGAGTTCATGTCGGTCGAGTTATCGTGCGCATTGCGGCGCGGCTGCGAATTTCCGTAGCAGCGGTTCATGACGATACGGCGCTGAGTAGGGGCAGCAAAGCTCGACGTCGGCGTGATCAACTCACCCGACACGATCGCCTGCAGCCAGACCGCGCTGTCCTTGGCGAAGCGCTTTGCGGCGTCGTCATTTTTCCGCTTCAGCGACAGATAGATGTTGTCGTAATCGACAAACACCGTAGACAAAATTGGTCCTGCGGACACAGCGTTCATAGACGGCAACCCCCGATGAGCCGGATACGTGATTCGGCCCCACTGTTTATGAGTCGCAACACCTCAGCAATACGCGCAAGGGTGAGGTGTTGGGGACGAGCGCATTATATCGCGCGTTGAAGACCTTCGCGCCACGCATGGCATGCGAAGCGCTGTGGATGGCAGGCGCGGCGGAGATTAAATCGCTGACCCTGTTGCCGCTAAGCCTCAAGTTCGTATGTTGGTGGCTGTTCGCCTGACTGAAAACCATCTGACTGAAAACCACCTGGCTCAAAATCATCGGGCGCAAGCGTGAAGCCCGCGAACTCGAAGCCGGGCGCGACTGTGCAGCCAACCAACGTCCACGCGCCGAGGCTGCGGGCGCGCTGCCAGTGGTTGGTCGCAACGATGGCTTGCGGGCGTTCGCCGTGGGCGAAGTTGCTGCCAAGGCGGGTGGCAATCACTGGATTAGCCGCCGGACTGTTCATTGGTCCATCGGGTGGCGCTGTTTCAAGCAGCAGCGGAGCGCCTGCGTAGTAGTGCCAACCCTCGACCGCGTCGACACGGTGCCAGCGCGAGACCTGGCCGGCTTTCAGCAGAAAGTAGATGGCCGTCGAATTCGCCCGCGCACCCGTAAGCGAGGGATCACGGAAGGTCTCGCGGTAAAATCCGCCCTCAGGGTGCGGCTGCAAGCCGAGCAGGCTGATGATCTCATCGGCCGTCGTAGTGCATGCGGGCGTGGTGCCGGACATGTATCAGGCCTTGTTTTTTAGTTCGCGCAGGCGCGCGAACACCTGCACAGGCGGCGCAAAGGGCAGCCCTAAACGCGCGCGGATGGCCGCAGATTCGGTGCGCAGGAATGGGTTGGTTGCCTTCTCAAGGCCGATCGTCGTTGGCAGTGTCGGCTGGCCCGCGGCGCGCTGGGCTTCGATATCCTTCACGCGGTCTGCGAGCGCGCGATTCTCGGGCTCCACCGACAGCGCGAAGCGTGCGTTCGACAGCGTGTACTCGTGGCCGCAATAGACTTTTGTGTCGTCGGGCAGTGCGGCCAACGTCTGCAGCGAGGCAAACATGGTCGCGGCGTCGCCTTCGAATATCCGCCCGCAACCGAGTGCAAACAGGGTGTCGCCGGTGAATACGGCGCCGAGGTGTGGAAAGTAATAGCTGACGTGACCGAGCGTATGGCCGGGCGTTTCAAGCACGCGCACCTCGTGGCCGTCGAACGTGAGCTGACTGGATTGATTGACGCTGCGCGTGGTGCCCGGTAACCGCTCGGCCTCCGAATCTGGGCCCGTTACCCGGCAGCCGTAGAAGTCCTTGAGGGCTTGGCAGCCGCCGGTATGGTCGTTGTGGTGGTGCGTGATCAATATATCACTCAAGCGCCACCCGCGGGCGCTCAGTGCAGCCTTGATCGGCTCGGCCTGGGGCGCGTCGATGGCCAGAGTTTCGCCGCTCGCGGCTGAGTGCAGCAGCGCGCAGTAATTGTCTGAGAGGCACGGCACGAGAACTATGGAGGGTGTTGGCATCCCTCCAGTTTCCTAAGGACCGCGCCTGCTGTCAAAGGGGATTTCGTGCACGCTTGGATTGCAGCGGCGAAGTGCTCATGAATGACGGACCACACAGTGCGCACGCTGCGGACGCCCACGGACAAAATGAGATTTTCCGATGCAATGATGTAATTTATGTCATTCTAAAGTAAGTGTTCATCCGGCCACAGATCGCCGCTGATCGCATTTTTTAACATTTCGTCAACCAGCCCGGCGCGTTATTCTGGGGGCAGGTCGCGATCTGATTCGCCTACGGGTTGTTTTGCGTCTGCGCTTTGGCTATCAGCCAAAGTCATCAGTGTTCGTTGCGTTGTTGAGTTCGTTTTCAGCTCCTCAATCCTAAGCGGCGGACCTCATGCCTTTGCGCGCGCATTCCATATTGGTACTTTGCTTTTGCGCCCTGATGGGTGGATGTGCTATTTATCCCACACCATTAGCGGAAGCTGATTTGGCGGCTGCTGCGGCTGCGAACCAGTCGGATGTGACGGCGGATCAGGAGCCGGTTAGTGGCTCGATCTCGCTTTATGATGCGATGGCGCGCGCGCTCAAATATAACCTCGATCACCGGGTCGAAGAGGCTGAAGCTGCTGTTCGCGTGGCGGAGCTTGATCTCTCGCATTTCAGTCTGTTGCCGAACATGGTCGCCAATAGCGGTTATGCTGGCCGCGACAATTACAATGCCTCGTCGAGCCTCAACCTCGTCAACAATGTCCAAAACTTTGGCGCTTCGACCAGCCAGGAAAAAGAAATCACTTCTGCTGATATTGGCTTCAGCTGGAACGTGCTGGACTTCGGCTTGTCGTACGTGCGGGCACGCCAGAGCGCCGATAAGGTACTGGTGAAAGAAGAGACCCGCCGTAAGGTCATTCAGCGCGTCGTTGAAGATGTGCGATCGGCCTATTGGCGCGCGATCAGTGCTGAACGCCTGATGGAGCGGTTGGCATCGCTGGAAGGAGAAACGCGCTCGGCGCTTGCTGAAACCCGCAAGCTCTATGA
>JABFRJ010000501.1 GCA_013141255.1 Hyphomicrobiaceae bacterium | reverse complement strand
TGCATCGATGAGGGCGATGTCGGAACCGGCTGTGAGGCCCAACTTAGAGGGCTGTTGGCTGGCTGCCGTGTCAGAAATCGGGATACGCGTCTGATAGTTGAGACGGCCCTGCTCGATGAGATCGAAAACGATATAGAGCGTCATCAGCTTGGTGAGGGAGGCGGGATAGCGGGGTTCGTCGGCGGCGTGGGCGGAAACGGTGGCGCCGGTATTGGCGTCTATGACGAGGGCAGACTGCTGTGGGCGGGCTGTAGCGGGGGCCGAACTCAGCACTAGAAGCGTGGCGACGGTTGCGACGGTCAATGCCGCTATCCGGGGCAATATCCGGTGGCGGTTTGGGCAATCCGGGTGTGCCCCGGCTCGCTTTTCACTTGATGCCATAAACCGCTGCATGCCGGACGTCGCTCCGAAAACTTTGTATCGCCATGGGTGTCCAGACCCGACGCGATAAACACCATCCTGCAGTGCCAATGATTTCCGGCGCCATTGCGGCCTTTCGGACCGAAGTTGTGCCAAACCCGTGACCATGTGGTGGCGGAAATCTAACCGGGCTTATCTTCAAGAAAGTTAACACTGGCTCTTTTGGCGCTCATCTGGTTCGGATACCTGCCCAATTGTTATGCATTCGCTGCAATGCAGAGTGTGTTATTGTGCGACGCACAATAATCTTGACGTAAAATGGTGCGGCGCATATATGTCGATTGTTGCGGCGCGGTAAATGCTTCGTAAATTCCAATTCAAGGGAGCCTCGGCCCCCATCGCGGCCTCCTTCAAGTGCTTGTCCAGTATCTCACAACCATTCTCTCATTTAAGGACTATCCCCATGCTACCGAACTTCTCAAACATGCAAGACGCCCAAAAAGTCGGCCAAGCCAATGTCGACAACACCATGAAGTTCTTTGCTGAATGGCAGAAGAACATGCAGACCTTCGCGTCTGAGCTGACCAGCTATCAGAAGCGCGCTTTTGAAGACAGCACACAGACCTTCGAAAAGCTGCTCGGCGTCAAGTCGGTGGATCAAGCGATGGAAATCCAGACCGCCTATGCCAAGCGCGCCTATGATGAGTACATGCACCAGGTCACGAAAATTGGCGGCATGTTCACTGAACAAGCTAAAGAGGCGTACAAGCCGCTTGAGCGCGTGATGCAGCAGGGTCGTTAATTCCTAGTCCTGGCCGCATCTCCGGCCAAACATAGGGCTAAATAAGTTATCTGACATGGGGCCCGGCGACTTGCCGGGCCTTTTTTTATTCCTATTTAGCACTCACGACAGTCGGCGATACCGGATCGCAGTTTTCGACTAGTTGCAGCGCCACTCAGGTTGAATGGTATAGTGCGCAATTATCGGGTTTGCGCGGACGGCAGCAGGTTCTAAACTGGCTGTTGAACGGGCAAGTTGCTGAGGCGTGCTCGAACGAAACCAAAGGGCGCGCTTATCGGAACTTTCGGGACACAGCAGTCGGGTTGCATTGTGCTGCGGCGTGGTATTCGGTCACGCTTAGAGGGATTAGAGGACAGTCGTATGTCGCAGAAGAATGGGTCTAAGGGAGACGATGAACATAAAACCGGTATCGTCACCAAGACGCGGCCAAAAACGAAGCGTCCTAATCTCTACAAAGTTTTACTGCTCAATGATGACTACACGCCGATGGAGTTTGTAGTGGTGGTGCTCGAACGCTTCTTCAACAAGAACCGGACTGAAGCGGAGAAGATCATGTGGCATGTGCACCAAAAGGGTGTCGGCGTTTGTGGTGTGTTCACCTATGAGGTGGCCGAAACAAAGGTCGCACAGGTGATGGATTTCTCGCGGCAGCATCAGCATCCGCTGCAATGCCGCATGGAAAAGGAGTGACTTCACGTGCCCGCTTTTTCTCAAAGTCTCGAAGCTGCACTCCATCGCGCGCTCGAAACCGCCAACAAGCGGCATCACGAGCAGGCGACGCTTGAGCATTTGTTATTGGCCCTGCTCGACGACCGCGATGCGGCGGCGGTCATGCGCGCGTGTAACGTCAATCTTGATCAACTGCGGACGCGGCTGACAGAGTTCATCGACGGTGAACTTGAAGCCCTCGTGCGCGAAGGATCGACCGACGCGCAGCCAACAACAGGTTTCCAGCGGGTCATCCATCGCGCCGTCGTGCATGTGCAGTCGTCGGGTCGCGAGGAAGTGACTGGCGCGAACGTGCTCGTGGCGATCTTCGCCGAACGGGAAAGCCACGCGGCGTTCTTCCTGCAAGAGCAGGAAATGACGCGGTTTGATGCCGTGCAGTACATCAGCCATGGCATCGCCAAACGGCCGGGCATGAGCGAGCCGCGGGTGGCGCGTGGATCGGAAGAGGAAAGCGCACCACAGGAACCGCGGGAAGAGAAAAAGAGCGGCCAACAGGATGCGTTGTCGACCTACTGCGTCAATCTCAACAAGAAAGCCAATGACGGCAAGATCGACCCGCTGATCGGGCGCGAGCAGGAGGTCATGCGCACCATTCAGGTGCTGTGCCGTCGACAGAAAAATAATCCACTGCTGGTGGGTGATCCGGGCGTCGGCAAAACGGCGATTGCCGAAGGTTTGGCACGCAAGATTGTGCGTGGAGAAGTTCCAGAAGTTTTACTCGGCTCAACGATCTTCTCGCTCGACATGGGCTCGTTGCTGGCGGGTACGCGTTACCGCGGCGACTTCGAGGAGCGGCTCAAGGCCGTGATGAAGGAAGTTGAGAACCACAAAGGTGCGATCCTTTTTATTGACGAGATCCACACTGTGATTGGAGCGGGGGCGACGTCGGGCGGGGCAATGGACGCCTCGAACCTGCTCAAGCCGTCGCTGCAATCGGGGGCGCTGCGCTGCATCGGCTCGACGACCTACAAGGAATACCGCCAGCACTTCGAAAAGGACCGCGCGTTGGTGCGCAGGTTCCAAAAGATCGACGTGAAAG
>JABFRJ010000059.1 GCA_013141255.1 Hyphomicrobiaceae bacterium | reverse complement strand
CGCAGGAAGCAGCAGCCGAGCGGCATATCTCTAACAATGATTGGGTCAGCGTTTCCACGGCGGTCGGCTCGTTTGTCGCGCGCTGCAAGATCGTGGCCGACATTGAACCGCAGTCCGTATTCGCTCAGCATGGATGGTGGGTCGACGGACCCGTCGGCTCACCTTACGACAGCGATCACGCGATGGCGGCCAACGTGAACACCTCGATAGATACGACGAAAGCTGACCCGATCAGCGGATCGATCCCGTTGAGATGCACGGCGTGTGAGGTCGTCAAGATCGTTTGATCCCAATGTTCGATTTTCGTATTGGACTGGTGCTGTTTCAACCTTCTCACCAATTGTCTCGACTGTGATCGTGTGAAAGTCACAAACCAAACAATAGGGCTGTCTTGTGCCCGAGGCTTACATTTAATGGCCGCACCATAGATCGTTTGGCTCAAAATTTCTGTTGGTTGATGTAAAGTGCAACCCCTTCACATCGACCAACCGTCTTGACCTAGATTTCAGATCGCACTTGATCTCGTTGCAACGATTGAAAGCGTATGACTTTTGGTTCGTGCTCACGAAAAGATGTAGGATCTCCAAACGACAGCGGTATTCCATCTCCGATGTCGATAGGCCTCCGTGTTTGATGGGGCTTATTGCTTCGCAGATGTAGCCATAGGTGCTGTAGCCATGGTTTGAGTAACGACGGCTTCTGCATTGATCCGGCCATAGCCAAATTCTGTATCGCGGCCCGGTTGGCCAAGATCTTCAGCCGACGCGAAAAGCAATTTCCGTATCACAGATGCCTGCAATGTCGGATTGATCTCGAGTGCTAGAGCCACAATCCCACTCACGTAAGCTGCCGCATATGATGTGCCCGACTGGAATTCATGCGATGCACCCGTCGATAGCACCAGTACATCAACGCCTGGAGCCGCAATAGCGACATACGCTCCGCGATTTGCGCGCCCATAAACCTTGTCAGCATGGTCAATTGCGGTTACCGCGATCACGTCTTCGTAGGCTGCAGGATAGACGGCGGCAGCGTTAGGACCACCGTTGCCTGCGGCAGCGACCAACACAACGCCCGTTTGCGCCACAGCCTTGACAAAGCGCTCCACCAGTTGGTCGCGCGGCCCTGCAAAACTCATGTTGAACACGCGTGCACCCTGTTCGGTCGACCATGCCATGCCCCTAAGGATCGACGCCGACGTGGCCCGAGAACTGGCTACATCCTTACCGCTGAACACGCGTGCGCTCAACACTGATGACTTTGGCGCGATCCCTTGCACTGTGCCTTGGCCAATGATGAGCCCGGCGACCCCGGTGCCGTGCATGTCGATTTTCTCACTCGCATCGCCAGCTGCGTCGAAGTGCTGAATATCCGTTCGCGCGAGGTCCGGATGGGTAGCATCAACCCCACTATCGATTATGGCAATCAGTGCTCCACGACCGAGGGACAGCTTGTGCGCTTGCCCAGCCTTGAGATTCATCAGTGCATACTGCAACGGCGCGGCTCCACCAACCACGACTGCGGGTTGCGCCGTACTCGGGCCGTTGCTATGCTGATAATAGAAATTCGGTTGCGCCAATTCTATGCGTGGATCGGCGATCATTAATTGAACCACGGCACCGACAGAACGATTGTCGGGGATGCGCAAGCGTACGAGGCGTACATCGAGAAGTGGTAACGACGTGCGTTCTAATATCACAACATTGAAACTCTGCGCCGCTTCGGCCTCAAGCGTCTGGGGTGCTGATTCTGCAACAGTTATCAGCACCTCATCAGGCACCGCGTTGTCAATTGACGGCGCCTGCGCGGGCGATAGCCCAGGATCGATCGGTGGCGCGACAACAGGCGGCAGCAACGGTGGTGGAACTGATGTCTGACCTCCACCATCGGGCAAAAACAATTTTGATGGCGCGCCCGACAGATGCGGCAATACCGTCACCTGTGACGGCAACGGAGTGCGCACAATGATTCGGACGCAATCGCCATTACGGCGGGATTGCCCCACGCCACAGCGCCGCGGTGGCGGTACGTTTGCATTCTTGTTCGGTGGGCGTTGTGGCGTTGTGCTCTGACCGTTGTCACCTGCTTGAATTGGCGGACGTTTTGGCGTTGACGCAGTATTGTCGCGCGACGGACGTGGCTTATCGCGCGGTCGATCACGGGACGTATCGTCCTTGGCATCGGCGTTCTTTGGCAATCGCCCCGCCAGCCGATTGGCTTCATTGCGGCTCGCAATTGCGCGCTCAGTGAGCTGCACTGGCTTTTTTCCGACGAGCTTCCGAAACCGTTGCGGCGACGCGGCATCAGCACTGTCTGTAGCCGGTAGCGCCAATGCCAACGCCACAGTGCCCGCCAATAACGTTGATGCCAGAATCGATGTTATGGAGTTGCGCATAACGACACCTCATTGTGAGGGCTGCGACGAAATTCGCGCCGCTGCATTATGGTAAAACCTGGGCGACAATGTTTCCGACCTGACGTAGCGCAGTGATTCTCACGTCACGCTCAGCCTTCGACAATTGTCCCACGCTGAGCCGGACCACAAACGTGCCACCGGGCTTTGGGCCATCGACAACACTCATGTTGAGAGCCTGAAGGGCAGCAACAATGTCAGTTGCCCGCGCACTGTCTTGAAATTTGACAATGGCTGTCGCTGAAGCCGCAGATGGGCTACTGCTTGCAGTCACATAGCTTTCACCGGTGAGTAGGCTGCTGAGCCAAATACCTTGAGCAACGATAACGATCGCCGCTGCCGCTGCAGCCCAACGCAGGCCTTGCGCGGTTGGTTGTGCGAAGAATGTCCGCACGCGCTCCAGGTAACCTGCTCCAGGCCTGCGCAGACCAGTCATTGCGCCGGAAAACACCGCCGCCATTGAGCGCTCGACGGTCAATGTACGTGGCGCGTTTACTGCTTCATTGATGCGGATCGACAGCTCGCGGTCTTCTTCGATGAGTCCGAGTTGCCGTTTCATTACTGGATCCTGGGCCAGCCACGTCTCTACTCTGGCCCGATCGATCGCGTCGAGCTTGCCCGTGACAAACCACGGCAACAGCATTTCAATTTCTTCGCGCTGGTGCGCGGTATTGGTTTTACTCATGGCCATCCTCGATCAATTCCATTGGCTTTCATGATGTCTGACAGCTTCTTCCGCGCATAGAACATGCGCGTTTTCACTGTCGCCTCGGGAATGCCGATAACCTCGCTGACTTCTGCAATCGACATCTCATGATAGTAGACGAGGTCAATGATCTCTTTATGCTCCGCGCTGAGTTGTTCAAGGCAAGCTCGCAATTGAACGCTCTTGTCGGTCTTCTGCGCGACGACTTCCGGGTCGTCGCCTTCGTCAGCAAGCGAGCCCGCCTTATCGTCATCCCAAGCTTCTTCGCGCCGCTTGCGCAACGAACTAATAGCGCGATTGTGTGCGATAGACAGCAGCCATGTGACGGGCTGCGATCGCCCCTCATATTTGCTGGCATGCCGCCAGACATCCATGAACACTTCATTGGTCAATTCCTCGGCAACGGCTTCATTTTTTACGCAGCGTATGATGAACCGAAAAACACGCAATTGGTGGCGGGTGATATACGATCTGAGTGCTGCCTGATCGGCTTTCGCCAATCGCGCCAGAAGCTCACGATCATCCTTTGTGGCGGTCATTGGTCGCCACCTGATAACTCACCCAACGGGGTTGCCGTCTCTCTGGTCATAGGACGCTCTGGTCGAGAAATTGGTTCAAAGGGACTTTTACCGACACCGAAAGCATATGTCGGCACTGCTTAAGAGACCAGGTTGAGCTGAAAGTAGAGTGTATCGAGCGTTTGGATAAGTGAAGTTAACGGCCGCCTATCCGAGATTGGTCCTAAGAATTCGGCTTTCTGGAAAATATTCAAAAAAACATCGAACGCCACTGAACCTAATCCATGGTCGGCACGTCGAACCTAATACGAGGCAGGCACAACCAGCCTCAAGGAAACTGAGTATAAGCCCTTGTAATGCACATCCAAAAGATGGAGATCTTCTATGTCAACGCTCAAAATCGTGCGCACAACCTTGGCCGCCACGGCTATCGCGGCAGGCACTTTCACAGCCGCTACGACGATTGGCTCCACCGACGCCGAAGCCCGCCGACTTGTGGTCCGTGTTGGTCACGCCCATCATCACCGCCACCACTACCGCCGGCATTTCATCGCTCCGGTCGTCTTCGCCGCTTACGCTGGCTCCTGCTACTGGCTAAAAGAGCGCGCTGAGAACACAGGCCGCTCCTATTGGTGGGCACGCTACGAAGCCTGCATCGGCCGCTAAGCGCGGCACGTTACCTTAACCTAATCGTCGCGCTGTCTCCCCCCCCCTTCAGACCTCAGCGGCAATACTGCGTAGCCCAAGGGATTTCCCCCGATCCCCTGGTGCTGCGTGGTGATGTTTGTAGTTGCCTATCAAGCACCTAATTTCAAATTTCCGTGAGCCGCTCGGACTTCGCTCGTGTCTGATGCGCTAATGGCATCCATCCTCTAATAGTCGCCCTTCGGGCTCAAGACATTGATAGCTCTGTTCGCTGCTGGATGGGCCGTGGCTTTGCGATGCGATCCATCGGTAGCCGCCGACGTTGACGAAAGGCGTCTCGCACGCGCGAATTGGTACAGTAGAACCATAACTATTTTGGCTCGGGTTGATACCGATCAATTGCAGCTTGAGGAATTCGATAAAGAAGACATCAAGATTGCCGTGAAATCCATCAAAAATGCACTGTAATTGCACCGTTCGAGACCGAAAATCCCAATCTCCGAAGTGGACGCGTTTAGTCGCGGAACAGCTGACTCCGTCACCTCTCTCAGTAATTTCGCTCGCCAGACTTGCGCTGCAGCAAAAAGCTCAGAACATTTTTTGATGCGAACTATTATAATTACTTCAGGCATTTTCTTTTCGACATTTAATCAGACGACTGGTCCGCTTATTTACTTGTCACGACACTGGCGCTCGTGCACGAGCTATTTCATAACAAGAACACGCTTACTTAACTCTGGAGGACACTCATGACAAAAGAAATCACAGCCACGTCACGCCGTCGCTTCCTGCGTGGCTCGGCTATGGCAGCTGCGGCAACGGTTACCGTCGCCGCGCCGACCGTTGTGAAGGCTCAGGGCCCAATCACAATGCGTTGGCAAAGCACCTGGCCAGCCAAGGATATCTTCCACGAATACGCTCTCGACTTTGCCAAAAAAGTCAACGACATGACCGGCGGCGATCTTAAGATTGACGTGTTGCCTGCGGGTGCCGTTGTGCCGGCATTCCAATTGTTGGACGCAGTCTCCAAGGGTACGCTGGATGGCGGTCATGGCGTGCTTGTTTACCACTACGGCAAGCAAACGGCGTTGGCGCTTTGGGGCTCTGGCCCTGGCTATGCAATGGACGCCAACATGTTGCTGGCGTGGCACAAGTATGGCGGTGGCAAGGAATTGCTCGCTAAGTTGTATGCTTCTATCGGTGCCAATGTTGTGTCGTTTCCTTATGGACCGATGCCAACGCAGCCACTGGGCTGGTTCAAGAAGCCAATTGCGAAAGCTGAAGATCTAGCGGGCTTGAAGTATCGCACAGTCGGCATTTCAATTGACGTGTTCACCGGGATGGGTGTGGCCGTCAACGCTTTGCCAGGCGGGGAAATTGTCTCTGCCATGGATCGTGGTTTGCTTGATGCTGCGGAATTCAACAACGCCACATCTGATCGCCTTTTGGGTTTTGCCGACGTATCGAAGGTCTGCATGTTGCAGAGCTACCACCAAAACGCGGAACAGTTTGAAATCATGTTCAACAAGGCGCGCTTCGATGCACTTCCTGAGAAAATGCGCGCGATCATATCGAACGCAGTGGAAGCGGCATCGTCGGATATGTCATGGAAGGCGATTGACCGGTATTCAAAGGACTACATCGAGCTGCAACAGAAGGACAAGGTGCGGTTCTTTAAAACGCCGGACGCGATCCTGAAGAAGCAGCTCGAGATCTATGACCAAGTCGTCGACAAGAAGAGTGCTGAAAACCCGCTCTTCAAGGAAATCGTCGAGAGCCAATTGGCGTTTGCACGTCGCGCAACGCAATGGGAACAGGATACCGTGGTAGGCCGCAAGATGGCGTATGACCACTACTTCGGCCCCACAGGCGTAAAAAAAGGCTAATTTGCATAGCTGTGATTGAGCGCACCATCTGGCCTTGGCTGGATGGTGCGTTTCGCTTGAGGCGTGCATGACTTGAATGGGAGACTAGCAATGGCGACCGATACCACCGTGAAGCCCGACACAGGTGTTGAGCGATTCCTCCACGCCATCGATGGCTTCAATACATGGGTAGGCAAAGGCGCCGCGTGGCTCATTGTCGGCCTTATGCTGCTCGTATGTGCTGAGGTGTTTAAGCGATACATTTTGAACATGCCAACGGCATGGATTTTTGACGCAAGCAATATGTTCTATGGCACGCTGTTCATGCTGTGCGGCGCATATACGCTGGCGCAGAATGGTCATGTGCGCGGCGATTTCCTCTACAGCTCGATGAAGCCGCGAACGCAGGCGTCGCTGGATCTCGTGCTGTATTTCGCCTTCTTTTTTCCAGGGATCTTGGCGCTCTGTTATGCGGGCTACTCCTATGCGGCCGACAGTTGGCGCATCGCGGAGCATTCGAATACGACGGCCAATGGCCCGCCGGTCTATCATTTCAAATCCGTGATTCCGATCGCGGGGGCTTTGGTGGGCCTGCAAGGCGTGGCGGAAGTTGTGCGCTGTGTCGTGTGCCTCAAGACAGGTGAGTGGCCCAGCCGTCTCAAGGACGTGCAGGAAGCTGATGTAATCGAAGAACAACTTTCAGCCAGCGAGCACGTCGATGATGAGACGCGGCGTGCGGCGATTGCGAATGCTCAGAAAATTGATGAAGCCGCTCGGCAACGCGGTCGTGGTGGGGAATAACAGAGATGAGCGATCCAGCACTCGGCCTATCAATGCTTTGCCTGATCGTCGTTGCGATCATGCTTGGTTTTCCCACAGCCTTTACGCTGATGGGGCTCGGCATTATCTTTGGCTTCATTGCCTATTTCAAATCGGGCCAAGCTTTCTCGGACAACCTCGTCTTTGACCTGATGGTCCAACGCACCTACGGAGCAATGACGAACGACGTTCTCATCTCGATCCCATTGTTTGTGCTCATGGGCTACGTTATGGAACGGGGCGCTCTGGTCGATAAGATGTTCTATTCGATACAGTTGGCGTTTAGGAAAGTGCCGGCATCGCTGGCAGTTGCCACGCTAATCGTGTGTACGTTCTGGGGCATTGCAAGTGGCCTCGTTGGCGCGGTTGTAGTGCTGATGGGTGTGATTGCATTCAATCCGATGCTGAAGGCCGGCTATGACGTGAAACTCGCTGCTGGTGTGATCACAGCGGGCGGCACGCTCGGCATTCTCATTCCACCGTCGGTGATGATTATCGTCTACGCGGCAGTCGCCGGACAGTCTGTCGTAAAGCTTTATGCGGCGGCGATGTTTCCAGGCTTCTTCCTGGCACTGCTCTATCTGATCTACATTATTGGTTGGGCGCTCATTAACCCGAAAATTGCACCCCCGCTGCCACCAGAACAACAAAAAGTGCCCGTGCCTGCGTGGATGTCGAAATTTCAAGAGTCTTACGGCGACAACATGTTCGTTGGTTTACTCAAGGCTCTGGTCTCGCCGGGCCATGCCAAGGCAATTGCAATCAACGGCAAGCCGATCGGCTATCTCGGCCTACTGTCTAATCTTGGGTATGCACTGGTCCCGTTTTCACTTGTGGCTGGGACGTTGGCTCTGACGTGGTGGTTCGTTGTCGTCCATCAGCAAGTCGGTGTTGGCGTTGATGATACTGGTGGGCTGCAGCCTCTGGGTGGGGCTACTCCGGTAGCTGTTGAAGCACCAAAAGGTCCGCCTGCCGGATTTTTACTATGGTTTCCAATTGTCTCGGCGATTATGGCTGTAGTGATGGCCATTTATTACAAGCGGATGAACGCCGATAAACTCGAAGTCGTGAAATTGCTGACGACATCGATTATGCCGCTTGGCCTGCTGACTGTCGTGGTTCTGGTCGTGATCTTGTTTGGTATCACGACTGCAACGGAATCGGCGGCTGTGGGCGCTGCGGGCGCGTTCTTGCTGGCGCTGCAAGCTGGTACGCTGGATTGGAAACGCACGAAGGAAGCGGTGTTTCTGACCGCGAAGACAACTTCAATGGTTTGCTGGCTGTTTGTTGGCTCGGCGATCTTCTCGGCTGTATTTGCGCTACTTGGTGGGCAGGCGCTGATCGAGAAATGGGTTCTGTCAATGAACTTATCGCCGATCCAGTTCATGATCTTGTCGCAAGTGATCATATTTGTACTCGGATGGCCATTGGAATGGACCGAGATCATTGTCATATTCGTACCAATTTTCCTCCCCCTGCTCAAACACTTCAGCATCGATCCGATATTGTGGGGCGTGCTGGTGTTCGTCAATTTGCAGGCAGCATTCTTGTCGCCGCCGGTTGCGATGTCAGCGTTTTATCTAAAGGGGGTCGCACCGAAACACGTGACCATCAACCAGATATTCGCGGGTATGATGCCCTACATGCTTATCGTCATCCTATGCATGGTGTTAATGTATATCTGGCCCGGACTGACGCTATGGTTGCCCACATTCCTTTACGGAAAATAGACCTATTGCAGCGTGCGATTTCGGTTGAGGCAGGGTGTGATGCAATTGGCAATTGAGCTGATCAGCACAAACCAGTGTTTGTGACCAGCAACTGGTCAATCAATTTTGCAATAGCAATCGCAACGAAAAACGGCGGTGGAAACTCCACCGCCGTCGCTCAATCTGTTTAAGTTTTTGGAACTATTACTCCACGACGAATTCAATACGACGGTTCTTCTGTTTGTTGTCTGGTGTATCGTTTGCGGCTAGGGGTTTGTTGGCACCGAAACCCGCGAATGACAGACGTGCGGGCTCGATTCCGGCGGCGACAAGACTATCGAACACGGCCTTTGCTCGATTCTCGGACAAAGGCTGATTGCGCTCCGGGGCACCTTCGGCATCGGTATGCCCTTCGATCCGAAGCTTGATGGTGGGGCAAGCTTTGATCGCCTGGGTCAGGCGTTCGATTGTCGCCGAACTGTCGGCAGTCAATGTCGCACGTGCGGTTGCAAAACGGAGTGCGCCGGAATTGGCTGCGGCTGTCACCTGGGACTGACAGGCTCGAAGGTCAGCGACACGCTTGGCATCTGCCTCAGCGCGAGCCTTGGCGGCTGCAGCGTCGGCATCTGCGCGGGCTTTGGCCGTGGCTTCGGCAGCAGCACGCTGCTTCGCTTCGGCTTCCGCACGGGCCTTGGCTGCGGCGTCTGCGTCGGCGCGGGCTTTTTCTGCTGCCTCAGCATCTGCACGTGATTTGGCGGCTGCAGCGGCATCAGCGCGTTGCTTAGCTTCAGCATCAAGGCGTATTTTTTCGGCTGATGCGTTGGCGTCGCGGACTTTAGCCTCCGCCTCGGCGCGGGCTTTGGCCGCGGCATCGGCGTCTGCCGTGGCTTTGGCAGCAGCGGCCTCGGCTTCCTTGCGCGCTTTAGCTGCGGCGTCTGCGTCAGCGCGCTGCTTCGCTTCGGCTTCCAAACGCGATTTCTCGGCCGCAGCGGCTGCCTCTCGCGCCTTTGCTTCGACTTCTGCTCTAGCCTTTGCTGCGGCATCGTCTGCTGCGACCCGGACGCGTCCGGCCGCCGATGCTTCGTCGGCCTGAGCTTTGGCACGTGCTTGGGCCTCGGCTTGAAGCTGCGCATTGCGCGCGTCTAAATCTGCCTCCGCTTTAGCCTTCGCTTCGCGTTCCGCCTTTAGACGGGCTTCCTCGTCGGCCCGTGCTTTGGCGGCAGCTTGTTCAGCTTCGAGCTTGCGGCGTGCTTCTTCTTGAGCGCGTCGCGTCACTTCGGCGGCGGCAGCAGCGGCAGCGGCAGCGGCAGCGGCAGCATCGGCCTCAGCTTTTTTGTTGGCAACGGCGGCTGTCTCTAAACGGAGCCTTTCTGCAGTCAAATTACGTTGCGTTTGAATCCCGTTGTACACCAGCCAGCCAAGTAGGCCGACCAGGAGCAAGCCAGCAGGTACGACCCAACGAAGCACGCCCCATTCCGGTGTCTGCGCGACATTTGTTTGAACTGGGCTATGAGTGATGTGTCCAGCGGCAGGTGTTTTAATGGCACTGGCTACACCGCTGCCTACGTGTTTGGCTGCTTCAACAGTTCCGGTGGCTGCACCCGTCGCAACCTTCCCTACAGCACTGGCAACACCGCCGCCGACGTGTTTTGCAGCTTCGACAGTTCCTGAGGCAGTCCCTGTTGCTACTTTTCCAACTGCGCTTGCAACTCCACCGCCTACTTGTTTGACGGCCTCTACGGTTCCAGTTGCCGTGCCTGTCGCCAATTTTTCTGCTGCGCCCGCAACACCGCCACCGAGGGCTTTTGCCGCGTCTACTGTTCCAGTTGCTGTGCCTACCGCGACCTTGGCGACCGCGCCAGCCACGCCACCACCAAGCGATTTAGCAGCGTCAATTGCGCCACCGCCGACACCTGAAACGACGCTCCCAACGGCGCCGCCTGCTCCAGACGCCAACTCCTTGGCCGCGCCGAGCGTTGCACTCGTAACGCCTGATGCAACGCTGCCGACGGCCTTGCTGATCTCTCCGCTTGCCAGGTTCTTGCCCGCATCAATCGTGCCCGTTGCGAGCCCTGTCGCTGCGCTGGCGACTGCACCGCCCACACCGCCACCAAGGGATTTTACGGCATCGATCGCACCAGTCGCCACACCGCCTGCCACGCTGGCGACAGCGCCGCCGGTACCGGTTACGAGATCTTTTGCCGCGCCGAGCGCACCTGTGGCAACGCCGCCAGCGACGCTCGCGACAGCGCCGCCGGTGCCGAGCACAAGGTCTTTAGCGGCACCAAGCGTGCCTGATGTGACGCCGCTGGCAACGCTTGCTGCCGCGCCGCCTGTGCCCAAAACTAAATCTTTGGCGGCCCCCATGGTACCTGAGGCGACGCCACCGGCCAAACTTGCGGCTGCGCCCACTGTGCCTGACGCGAGGTCCCTTGCGGCACCCAAAGCGCCTGAAGTGACACCGGTTGCCACGCTACCAGCGGCGTTGCTTAGGCCGTCGATGACTTCGTTGGAAGCTTGACCGGCAAGCGATGGCGCGACGATTTGGGCGGGGGCGGAAGCGATGGCGGCTGGAACTGGAGCACTGGGAGTTGGAGCACTGGGGACGGGCGCGCTGGCCACGGTTGCCTTTGCTGCTTGTATTGCGTCTTTTGTGCGCTCAGCTGCCGAACCAGCGGATACAGTCGGCGCGTCCGTGCTTACGGGTATTGGCTTAGATGGCACGGCCACCTGCGTCGAGGTCGCGAGACTAGTTAGATCGGGCAGGAAATCTGACGGGAGTGCTGCGAGAATATTGCTCTTTTGCGACACTATCATTGCAGCCAAGCCGGCGGTATCGAGCCCGTCTTTGCGCTGTAAATCTGCAAGGCCGCCGAACACTGCGGGGGCGACCATACCAACGAGACCGCTACTCGCAGCATCGGTTATACCGGGCATTTTTGAGACGGCGGCGATCAACGACTGTGCACTTGCCGAGCCAATGTTGTCGGCGAGCAGGTGATTACCGGCAACCACAAGTTCCTGTTGCTTCGGCCCGCCAACGAAACCATCCAACTCTTTGACGGTGTCGGACTGAATAGAGCCTAGTAGTCCGGCAAGCTTTGATGGTCCACCGGGCAGCAAGCTGCTTTTCAGGATAGTGCCTAACATTCCGGGAACCAAGGCACCAATGGCTTTTTCAGCTATCGCGTTTTCGAGCCCGCTGGCTCGTGCAATCTTATGCATCAATTCGGGACTTAGATTGCGAAGGATTGTAGACACCAAATTGAATGACATAATACGCACTTCCCCCATAGCGACAGATATTGCAGGCCGAGCGAACCCGTCCGTTGCCTGCATTTATTACACTATTGATCGTTTGACCATTTTTCCAGTACCGACAACACAAGAAACTGTTGTCTCCGACTTTGTGCTAATGTCACGACCAATAAAAACCCACAAATCACCTTGCAATTACGCCAGCAGAAAAATTATTTGCGACTAAATATTTACATCTCAAGAAAAAGCCAAGCGAGGCACATTGTCGGCACAAAAGGCAAATCGCAGGGCCTGGATTACCGCCATGCGCCCGCTACTTTGGAGCTTTTGGGGGCACTTTAGGTATGGCGGTGTTACATATCTCTGGGCTTAAGTTTTGAAAGGTCAACTAACGCTAAGATCATGAACCTAAAGCAACTTGAGTATTTTGTTCACGTCGCCGGCCACGGCAGTTTCAGCCGTGCTGCAACTGTTTTGGACATCGCTCAACCAGCGCTCAGCAGGCAAATCCGCAGCCTCGAGGCTGCTTTGAACGAGCAGTTATTTGTGCGTGATGGTCGCGGCGTATCGTTGACCGACGCGGGCATGCGACTGCTAGAGCACAGCACGGCGATATTACAATTGGTAACGCATGCGCGGGCAGACCTTTGTGCGCGGCGCGACGAACCTTCAGGCCGGGTCAGCATCGGATTGCCTCCCAGCCTTAATCGACTGATGACGTTGCCGTTGATCAGGTGCTTTAAGTCGCAATTTCCAAACGCACGATTATCTATTGTTGAAGGTCTTTCGACGAATATTATCGAATGGGTTATGAGCGGTCGTGTTGATCTGGCGCTGGCTTATAACCCTGAAGCGCAACCCGGACTCGATATTGTGCCCCTGCGCGACGAAGCGCTCGGGCTGGTTAGTTTCACCTCCACTTCACTCCCCCAAAAGAGGCGTCTGAAGGGTAAATCGCTTCCGCTAAAGGACCTCATCGATTACCCCTTGATTGTCCCAGAGCGCATGCACGCGATGCGACGACTGCTCGAAACACAAGCTGCACTCGCGGGCGTGAAACTGGACATTGCATGGGAAGTCTCAAGTATTCCAGCTATCGTTGAATTGGTGCGGGCGGGCTATGGCCACGCAGTGCTGACAGCCACGGGCCTGGCTGCGCTTAACGGGGCGGGGGATCTTGTGCTGCGACCACTGGTCGAGCCTGAAATTGTGAACGTGCTCTGTGTCGTATCGTCAGCAAGTAAACGCCAAACACCGCTGGCGCTGCAGACCGCAAGCCTATTGCGCCAGATCGTCGACCAGATCAAATAACATGCCGTCGCGGCATAGATTTTGTGACGCGGCATGCCGATTGGTAATGTCTGATATTGCGCGGCGGCGGTAGCATCGACTTAGATCAGCGGTCAAAGTCGGCGCGCACGACTGCACTGGAACACCTCATGCAAACTGCCATCCCTTGTCTGTTCATGCGCGGCGGGACCTCGCGCGGGCCATTTTTTAAGGCCAGTGATTTACCGACTGACACTGCTACGCGCGACAGCGTACTGCTTGCCGTCATGGGGTCGCCTGACCAACGACAGATCGACGGCTTGGGGGGGGCGCATCCTTTGACGAGTAAAGTTGGCATTGTTGCCAAGGGCAGTCGACCGGGTGTCGATCTTGAATTTCTGTTTGCACAACTGCAGCCGGGCAAAGATACGGTCGATACCACACCAAATTGCGGCAATATGCTTGCCGCAGTGGTTCCGTTCGCACTCGAGACCGGCATGATCGAGCCGCAGGGTGATACGACCACTGTGCGCGTCCTCACACTAAATACCGACATGCGATGCGACATTACGGTCGCAACCCCCGACCGGCGCATTCGCTATGACGGCAAAGCGCGAATCGATGGTGCGCCTGGAACGTCGTCACCGATCACGATTAACTTTCTCGACACAGCTGGATCAGTGGCCCCAGGACTACTGCCGACGGGACGTGTCCGCGACGTGATCGACGGAATTGCTGTGACATGTATCGATAATGGTATGCCACTCGTGATTCTCAAGGCCAGTGACGTGGGCCGTACTGGTTACGAGAGCGTAGCGGATTTGAACGCAGACGTTACGCTAAAGACGCGGATTGAACGGTTGCGGATTGCGGCTGGATACGCGATGAAACTTGGCGATGTGACGCAAAAAAATTATCCAAAGATGACATTGATTGCGCCACCACGGACGGGCGGCGCGCTGACGACGCGAAGCTTCATACCCCATGTGTGTCACGATGCAATCGGTGTTATGGCGGCGGTTACGGTTGCTAGTGCTTGCGTGATGAAGGGCACGATTACAGCCGACGTTGCCGCTGCCCCTGTTGGCACGGAAAAAATCGTCTCGGTTGAGCATCCGACGGGTGAATTTAGCGTTGCGATCGCGGTTGCAGTGAATGATCCACAAAAAGTTGAACGGGCCGCGCTGCTGCGAACCGCGCGCCTCATCATGCGGGGCGAAGTGATGGTTCCGCGCGCCATTTGGCATAAGACCGCGTAGCTTATTGCACATTTCTGATATTGGAGACTGACGTGATTATTGATGTCCACGGCCACTATACGACAGCCCCAAAGCCGCTTGAAGACTGGCGCAACAGGCAAATTGCGTCGATCAATGATCCATCGCAAAGGCCACGCGTGTCGGATC
>JABFRJ010000102.1 GCA_013141255.1 Hyphomicrobiaceae bacterium | reverse complement strand
GCTGCTGCGCCGCTGTCGACAACTACAGGCGGCGACGGATTCGAGGTTGTGATCAAGAGCAGTGGCGCAAGGTACCGGATACCGCCGAACAAAAGTATTCTTGCGGTTTTGATCGAAGCGGGACTGGACCCGATGCACGACTGCCAAAAAGGTGAATGCGGGGTCTGTCAGGTCAATGTGTTGGAAGGCGTGCCGGATCATCGCGACACCGTTTTGAGCGATGGTGACCGAGCAAGTAACAAAATCATGCAAATCTGTATTTCGCGCTCAAAATCGGCGCGCTTGGTTCTCGATCTCTAATTTGTTCTTGGAGGACGCTATGGATCGGTATCGTGGCAGTGCGGACGCGGTACGCGGACTGGTGCAAGAGACTGCTGTGCATCGCGATGTGTACATTGACCAAGAGGTGTTCGAACTTGAAATGGAGCATCTGTTCGCCAACACTTGGAACTACGTCGGCCACGATAGCCAGGTTGCAAATGTCGGGGACTATTTTACGACGACGATCGGCGCGCAGCCGGTGATCATGGTGCGACACTCGGATCAGAGTGTGCGTGTGCTCTATAACCGTTGCCCGCACAAGGGCACGAAGATTGCCATTGATGGCTGCGGTAATGCGGGAAAATTCTTTCGATGCCCGTATCACGCGTGGACGTTTAAGACGGACGGTAGTCTGCTCGCGATCCCGCTGAAGAAAGGGTACGACAAGACAGGTTTTGAGGCGAGCGAAGCGGTCAAAGGCATGACGCCGGTGGCACACGTCAAAAACTATCGCGGATTTGTATTCGCGAAGATGTCCGATCATGGGCCGGATTTCGAAACATTTTTTGGGCATAGCCTTTCCAGCATAGACAACATGGTGGATCGATCACCGGTAGGACGCTTGGAGGTGGCGGGCGGCGTGTTGCGCTACATGCACAAATGCAATTGGAAGATGCTGGTCGAAAACCAGACCGACACCTGCCATCCGATGGTGGCGCACGAAAGCTCGGCCGGCGTTGCGGTTGCTGAGTGGAAGAAGGTGTCGCCTGATGGCCTTGGGCCCAAGCCGATGGCGGTTGAAATATTCGCTCCCTTTATCAGTTCCTACGAGTTCTTCGAGACCATGGGTATTCGGGTCTGGGACAATGGACACGGACATACGGGAGTCGGCCACTCCATTCACTCGGACTATTCCTCTGTCCCTGGATATTTTGAAAAGATGGTCGGCGCCTATGGCGAGGATCGAGCCAAAGCTATTCTCGGCGAGAACCGACACAACACCGTGTATTTCCCCAACGTGATGATCAAGGGGCCGATCCAGTTATTGCGGATTTTCAGGCCGCTGGGGCCAGACAAGACGCTGGTTGAAAGCTGGACCTATCGCTTGGTCGACGCGCCGGACCTGCTGCTAGAGCGCACACTCGTCTACAATCGCCTGATCAATGCGCCAACTTCTGTTGTGGGGCACGATGATCTTGAAATGTATGAGCGCGCGCAGGAGGGGCTCCGGTCCAACGGCAACACCTGGGTCAACGTGCAGCGCCTTTACGATCCGGCGGAGCAAGCCCAAGCGGAGGCGGTGACTAACGGCACGACGGAATGGCAGATGCGCAATCAGTTTCGTGCTTGGTCGAAATTCATGACGATGTCGATGTGAGGCTGACATGACCAACCCGACCGACGACGAGATCATCAAGTTTATTCGACATGAGGCGCGATTGATTGACGAGCATCGCTTCGATGAGTGGTTAGAGCTGTACACTGATGACGCGATTTATTGGATGCCGCTTGAGTGGGGCCAAACTGACTCCAAGTTGCACGCGTCGTTGATGCTTGAGGACAAGTTGCTGCTTAAGGTGCGGGTCGAACGGCTCAAGGGCAACCGGACTTTTTCACAGAAGCCAAAGAGCCGGTGTCATCATGTGTTGCAAGTGTCGGCGATTGATAGTCGAGATGAGGCGGCCAAGCGCTATCAAACTTATACACCGTTTCATTACGTCGAGACCCGATTAGACGAGCAGACGCTGTATGCGGGGTGGGCAAAACACGATCTGGCGCTGATCGATCGTCGCCTGCGAATCACGCATAAGCGGGTTGACTTGGTGAACCCTGAAGCCGCATTCGGCAACATTCAGTTATTCATGTGATGGCGGCGGAAATGGTGCGCGCGGCTCAACAGGCCAACTCCGTTTTTGAGCAGTTGAAGGCAACGGCGACGCAGTTCGGCGATCGACCGTTCTTGTGTGTGTTGCCTGAGACAGCCGCCGCTTACGATATTGCTGCGGGTGAGATCACTTACGCGGCGTTGCTTGCTGTGGTCGAGCGACTGATAGGAGACTACTCTATTGCGGGACTTCGCGCAGGTGATCGCGTTGGGTTGTTACTCGAGAACCGCCCGTCATTTTATAAGCATTGGTTTGCACTCAACGCGCTTGGCGTGTCCGTTGTTCCCATCAATCCAGATTTGCGGGCGGCCGAGCTTGAGTATCTGGTGGCGCATTCGGAGATCGTGGCTGCGGTTGTTATCAATACGCGCGTCGCGGATATTGACGCGGCGGCGGTGGCTGGTGGTCGCAATGTCGTGGTCTTTCGACCGGAGGATGCAATCCCGAATTTGCGAACAGCTGGCGTGCGACCGAACAGCTTCGAGGCATCACGCGAGACTGAGTGTGCGTTGCTCTATACGTCGGGCACGACGGGGCGGCCGAAGGGTTGCGTGTTAACAAATACATATTTCCTCAACAGCGGGCATTGGTATTTGAACGTCGGCGGGCTTATCCAACTGATCCCGGGCGAGGAGCGCATGCTGACTCCCCTTCCACTGTTTCATATGAACGCGATGGCGACATCGAGCATGACGATGTTGATGTCGGGTGGCTGTATCGTTGTGCTGGATCGATTTCATCCGAAGTCGTGGTGGGACAGCGTGCGAGCTGCGCAGGCGACGAT
>JABFRJ010000076.1 GCA_013141255.1 Hyphomicrobiaceae bacterium | reverse complement strand
GTTTCCCACATTTGCAAACGCTGCTGTTCACGTTTTTTATGGCTCCCGATGCCGCCGCAAGTTTGCATCCCGTGCGCCAACCCGACGGCGTCGTCACCCACGACACCCGTGCCCCCTATCACATGCTCGCCGCAGACGTGCTCCACCTCTGCGCTGCCTCAGGCTTTGACGCGAAACTCCCCACCACCCGCCTCCCCCGCGGCCAAGTCCTCATCGCTGCCAAACCGCGCTAACACTCACCACAATCCGAGCGAACAACAATCGACCCATCCTCCCCACTCGTCATGGCCGCGTCACCGCGAAGCGGTGCTCCGCTCCGAATGCGGCCACCCAAGCAAGTGTAATTTTATCGCCGAAAACCCGCCGATCTTCGTAAGCATTGCGTCAAAATCCGTTTCGCCCTTCCTGTGATCAGCAGCTTGCTTGGGCGGCCGCCTTCGCGGCCGTGACGGAGGGAATCCATCGCGCACACCAACGGCGCACCCGTTGCCGAGTGCGCCGCTGAATTTTCGTCGTAGGTTGGGTTAGCGCTGTTGCGCGTAACCCAACATCCACACCCACAAACACTACTTGCTATTCCGCTTGCTCAACTTATCTTCCCACGTCAACGCATGGTTCACGATCAAATCGAGATCGTCATACTCAGGCTTCCACCCGAGCGCGTTGCGGATCTTATCCGACGCCGCCACAATTGCCGCCGGATCGCCCGGACGACGTGGGCTCATCTTGGCATTCACCGCTTTGCCCGAAACGCGCTTCACCGCATCAAGCACTTCAAGCACCGAATAGCCCTGTCCATAACCACAGTTGAAAATGTCAGACGTGCCGCCATTTTGCAAATGCGTCAGCGCCGCCACGTGCGCCCGCGCCAAATCTTTGACGTGGATGTAATCGCGAATGCAAGTGCCGTCGCGCGTCTCGTAGTCAGTGCCGTAAACTTCCATACCAGACCGTTTGCCAAGCGCCGTTTCGCACGCAACTTTGATGAGATGCGTCGCCCCCTTGGTCGATTGCCCGGTGCGACCTGTTGGGTCCGCACCCGCTACGTTGAAATAACGCAACGCCACATAGCGGAAGTCATGCGCCAGCGACGTATCGCGCAGCATGATCTCAGTCATCAATTTCGACGAGCCGTAGGGTGACATCGGCTCCAACAGCGAGGTCTCGCGCACCGGCATCTCTTTCGCCATGCCGTAAACCGCAGCCGTGGACGAGAAGATGAAATTCTTGATGCCCGATTTGACCGCCGCCGCGATCAACGCCCGCGACTTGACCGTATTGTTGTCATAGTAGCCAAGTGGATCAGCCACTGACTCAGGCACCACAATCGACCCGGCAAAATGGATGATGCTCGTGACGCCGTGTTTCTCGATTGTAGCCCGCACGAGGTCTTGATCGCCCACGTCGCCCACAACCAGTTTCGCCGTCTCCGGCATGGCCCAACGGAAGCCCGTCGTCAGGTTGTCAACGATGACCACATCCTGCCCGGCGTCGGCCAATTCATGCGCCATGTGGCTGCCAATATAGCCCGCGCCACCCGTCACTAAGATACTCATACGCTTAGTCCCTCGTTATTTTCCGCCGTCTTGGCCAAAACTTAAGCCGCCGATACTTAAACTATGGTCAAATTAACGTCGCTTTACTGGTTTTTGACGTCTCACGTGTATGCACACGCATGCTTCGTGCCAAGCAGGCTCAAGCTGGCAACAGAAACCCCTATTTGCGGGGTAATCTGGCCTTAACTCGCCTGCCACGGAACACGCGCGCGCCGTTAGCCGCTATAAAACTACGGTTACATCAAGATTCGTTAACCACTCCAGGAATTATCCGCCATGTCCGCCGCCCGCCCCGTTCAAAAAATCCGCAAAGCCGTGTTCCCCGTGGCCGGTCTTGGTACCCGCTTTTTGCCCGCCACTAAGGCGATGCCCAAGGAAATGTTGACCGTCGTCGACCGCCCCGTGATCCAGCACGCCGTCGATGAAGCCCGCGCCGCCGGCATCGAACATTTCATCTTCGTCACCGGCCGCAACAAAGGCGTCATCGAAGATCATTTTGACAGCCAGTTCGAACTTGAAAACACACTCAAACAGCGCGGCAAGGACACCGACCTCGAACAGCTCATGCGCGATCTACCAGGTGCCGGTCAAACCAGTTTCACTCGCCAGCAAGCCCCGCTCGGTCTGGGGCATGCCGTCTGGTGTGCACGTGAACTCGTCGGCAACGAACCCTTCGCACTCCTGCTACCCGACATGCTGCATCACGCGCCAAAATCATGCATGGCCGAAATGATGGAGGCCTACAACGCCACCGGCGGCAACCACGTCGCGGTCAAACCCGTCCCCGATGATCAGACGCATATGTACGGAATTTGCGGCGTCGCGGATCCCAAAGCCAAGGTCAGCGCCATCACCAAGATGGTCGAAAAACCGAAGGCCGGTACAGCGCCATCGAACTTGCACATTACCGGACGCTACATCATTCAACCCGAAATTTTCGCGCTTCTCGCAGCCCAAGAGCGTGGCGCAGGCGGTGAAATCCAATTGACAGACGCGATGATCAAGCTTCAGGCCAGCCAAGCCTTCCACGCAGTCCGTTTCGATGGTGAAATCTTCGATTGCGGCTCAAAAATCGGCTGGCTCACCGCCAATGTCGCCTACGCCTTGAAGCGCGACGACTTGCGCGCCGAGCTTACAGCCGAGCTCAAGAAGCTGATTTAAGCGCAGCCGCAGCTGCATCCTTCGCTGCCACAAACGCCGCACGCGACCGGAGTTTTTTGCCCGTCGCCGCAGTCTCCGTCGTCGGCAACACGTCAAAGCTCGGCCAAATGCCGGTGATCAAACTCGTCGCGTAGCCGTCCGCGTAGGCCCATCGCCGCATGGCCGCTGCCGCCGCGCGATGCTCGTAGCTAAGGCGATGTGTCGAGAGTTTGACTCCG
>JABFRJ010000194.1 GCA_013141255.1 Hyphomicrobiaceae bacterium | reverse complement strand
GCGTTACCTTGATCGGCGTCGCCAAAGGCCCCGACCGTGACGCCGGTCGCGAGCACTTCCACCTGCCCGGCCAATCGCGCCCGATTATGCTCGAGCCGCGCGATCCCGTACTCTATTTCATGCAGCGCCTCCGCGACGAGGCCCATCGCTTCGTCATCGGCACGCATCGCGCTAAACGCTCAAAAGCCATGGTGCAAAACCCGCTTGACGAGATCGGCAATATCGGCCCCACGCGCAAGCGCGCCCTACTACAACACTTCGGTTCTGCTAAAGCCGTCTCCCGCGCTGGTATTGAAGACTTAAAGGCCGTCAAAGGCATCAGCGCCGAACTGGCTCAAAAGATCTACGATTTCTTCCACGAGCGAACCTAATTTGTCCGACAGCAAAAAACAAAAGCCCGGCGTCACTTGCCGGGCTCCCTAAAGTCGTCAGGCTCGAAAACTCAAGTGCAACCACATTTCGTCGCGTCTGCCTTTGTCAGCTGCGGGCAGGCAGCACGCGGCTTCAGGTAAACAATTTCTGAGAGGTTGAATTTGCCACCGGACTCAGTCTTCGTTTTGCTCAAATACTGCTTGAAGCCGAGGAACGGTGCGTACCCGTAATTTACTTCAGCCACCACAACGCTGTCGCCCTTGCCAACCAATCCATTTGGAATGGTCGCAGCGACATTCGGACAGGTGCAGTCGACGGCGGTCGGATTGGCACCGTCGAATTCGCATTTCCATTTGGTTTTGCGATCATTCGCGTCCGTTATCGAAGAGCTAACGATGCTGATTGTGACCTTGAGTGATGTCTCATTATACGGTTTCATCAGCCACGAGCCGACTTTCATGATGTCGGTGATCTCGCTCGCTGCGATGTCTTTATCCGCACGCGCCACAAGATCGCCGGTGGTTGTGCTAACTTGCGTCACTCGACGGTCAACCGTCACCGCTTGACTGATTTCAATCGAGCCCATTAACAACATCACCATGATGGGCGCGATGAGAGCAAACTCGACGGCCGCAACGCCTTCAGTGCCCCTGCGGAAGTCTGCAAGATACTCGCGCAACTGTAGGGTAAAGCGATTGGCGAAAAGATAACTCATGATAACGCTCGTTTGAACGAAGGAAAGATACAGTGAACTCGTTTGCTGCGATCAATTATACGGTTCGGTGCGGAAGGCTGATGAGGCTTGAATTAAATAGCCGCCGTCAGCCGTTTTATTGAGTTTGAGAATGGGTAACTTGCCACCAAACGCCCACGAATAGCAGGCTGTAACCATCACGACCGAACTGGCAGCACCGGCATCAAACGCTGCCCAGGCAGACGACTCGTCAACTAACGTATTGTCATTCTTCAGACAGTTCGGCGCCACCAAACCGCCGCCACCGCCAAACGTCGTGCGCGCTTGTACCAGAATTCGCGTGCTCGCCATGCAGTCTGAATACGATGCTGAGCGCTCGCAAACCGACTTCTTGAATTCAGTCTTGAGTGCATCGCCGGTTTTTCCAGCATAACGTGAGCCAACCGCCTGCGTTTGAAACACCCCGGTCCGCAGATCGCGCGACGCGGCCCAAACCGCATTCTCCATCGTGAAGATCCAGAAGAACACGAGGCTGACCGACATGATTCCGAACAACAACGCCAGGAACGGCATCGACACAATCGCGAATTCAATCGCAGTCGCGCCATCGTCATTGCGACGGATCAATTTGAGACGGCGAAGCAAAAGCTGTGCCGGTGTAGTCTTTTGCGGTGCCATTTAGGCCATCCTTCGACGCAGACAAACAGAATTTTGGCTTTGTTCTGTATACGAGCAGCTGAGTGAAGGATCAGTAAAGCAAGTCTAGTGCCGGTCACCATTCCGGCGCCTCTCCGCCAATACGGTTTCTAAGGCCTTAACGACCGTCCTATCGCGATGCAGCCGCTGCGTGCCACCAAACCGCACGCAGCTATTGTCGCGGCCTCATGGCTGAGGCAACCTGTCCACAATCGCAATTGAGCACGTAGAGGAGCAGGTCGAATGTCATCAAATACTGTCGTTTTTGATCCATCCGACCCCGAGACTTGCCTCAACCCCTACCCGACCTATGAACGCCTCCGCCGCGATGCCCCCGTCCATTGGTCCCCCGCCGTGCGCGGTTGGGTCGCCCTGCGCTACGCCGATGTTCAACACATCATGCGTGCAGCCGACATGTCCGCCGACCGCATCACGCCGTTCTACAAATCACTCTCGCCGGACGGTCAATCCAAGGTTGAAATCCTTGTCCACTACCTCGGTCGCTGGCTTGTCTTCCGCGATCCACCCGACCACACCCGCCTCCGCAGTTTAATTGCGCGTGCCTTCACTCCTAAGGCCCTCGCAGCCGTCCGCCCCAACATCGACGCCATCACCGCCCATTTGATGCACAGCATCGAAGGTCGCACAGAAATCGATCTTGTCACCGATTTCGCCCATCTTCTGCCAGCCTACGTCATCATGGACATGCTCGGCGTCCCCCGTGAACTCCTATCCGACATGAAAGGCTGGTCCGACGACATTAAACTCTTCATCGGCACATCTCAGAATGTTCCCGACAAGTACGAGCGCGCGCGTCGTGGCGTCGCTGGCATGGCCGACGCCTTCCGCACACTCATCGCCGATCACCGCAAACAATCGCGCCACGATGTGCTTTCAACCCTGATCGCCGCCAATGAAGACGGCACCGGTCGTCTCGATGACGAGGAGCTCATCGCCACCGCCATCTTGTTTTTATTCGCCGGTCACGAAACTACGGCGAGCCTTCTCGCGATGGGCTCTATGGCCTTGATGGCCAACCCTGACGCCAAGCGCCGCTTTATCGCCGACCCGTCGCTCACCGCGTCGACTGTGGAGGAATGCCTTCGTTTTGACGGCCCCACACCATCAATGGTTCGCATCGCAACGCGCGACAACGTGGTAGGTGAGCAAATGATCCGC
>JABFRJ010000235.1 GCA_013141255.1 Hyphomicrobiaceae bacterium | reverse complement strand
TTAGTAATACCCACCAATCAACTAAGTCCACCGTTATTTCCGCCCGGACATATCGAGCACAGAACGCCGCCGCAACTTGCGCAAACTGGGCGCTATGGCCTTCTCGGCCGCGAGTTGCATCTCCCGGTACAATTGAAGCACTTCAAGCCCAAGCTCGGTGAGCGTCGCTCCGCCCCCCGAAGCCCCCCCCTTGCTCGACACCACCAACGGGGCGGCGAAATGACCGTTCAAGGCTTCGATAAGATGCCACGCGCGTTTGTAACTCATCCCAAGCTGTCGACCCGCCGCTGCAATCGATCCCGTGGACCGAATACCCTCAAGAAGATCGGCCTTACCAGGTCCAATGGAAATCTCTGGCGCAACATGCACCCGGAGGAATATCGTCTCTGAGGATGCCTTACCCGCCATCACGTGCTGTCCTTCAAGTGCCGACCAAAACAAAAGCCAGTGGCAAACTATGCTGCAGCGCCCGGCGCGGCCAGATTTGACCAGGCGCAATACGCAACATGGCAATAGCACGGCCTTCAAGGCGTCCACGATTGCAAGTCGAGCAAATGCGCATCAGCAGAGTTCGCCAATGCAGTAAACGTCGCCTCACGACACGTCAGCACAATCACTTGATGATACGCACTCGCCTGCCCCAGAGCACCGAACATAGAGCTAATTCTGCGATCATCGGCATATACCAACGCATCATCCAGCACGACGGGCACCGCAGCACCACGCTCCGCCAGCAACTTCGCCAACCCCAACCGCACCAAAATCGCAATTTGCTCGCGTGTCCCATGGCTCAGTTGAGACACAACCTCTTTGGACGCGCCCCGCGTCAACACATCCGGCGCGAACGCAGTATCAAGGGATAAATTCGACTGCCCGAAAACCTGTTCCAAGTAAGGTGTGACACGATTCAAAACCGGCGCCGAGATCATTGAACATTGCGCCTCAACCGCCATCGACAAATCACGATCCAGTCGTCGTAGCGCTTCAACGCGAAGTTCGAGGCGCGAGAGCCGCGTCGTCGCAGCACCAAGCTCCTCTGTCAGCCGTACATGCGCCGCCTCAATATCGTCATCGCGAACAGCCGCGAGAGCCGCATTGATCTCGGCAATTTCGCGCTCAATGTCCGCAATCCGCCGCTCCACTATTTTCTCGATGCCTAGCGCCTTAACAACGGCAGCATCTAATTCGGCAATGTCTGAACCATCATCGCCCCAAGCATCGCGCTCTTGTTTTGCACTCGTGAACCGAGCCCGCGCTTCAGATAAGCGCTCAAGGGCAACACTAAGCGACACAGCCGGATCATTACCACCACCCTCAACATTTCGCTTAAGCGCCAATTCTCGGATAAACTGAGCGCGTGATGCCTCAAGACCAGCCTGACGTTCGGCATAGACATCAAGATCCTTTGTAACCAGCCCAAGACTGTTTTGAGCCGATACCAGTTTTTGCCTCAGATCAACAAGTTGCGTCTCGACTTCAGCCACAGACTGCGGAAAACTCTGCATCCCATCCAACACAGTCAACATCGGCGCAAGAGCCTGCAGCCGAGTCACAAGCGCCTCAATCCCTTGAGGTGCGCGCGCTTCGTACCGGATGCCAGCATCACGTGCACGTTGCTCTGCCAACGTCCGCTCACGCAGCCGCACCTCCGCATCACCGATGGTTGCGACACCGAGCAACGCCAACGATTGCGTCAACTGTTCCCGAACGCTCTCACGATCCCGCGCCTTGTCGACGCTTGCACTCGCTGAATTGGGACAAACCCGAATATCCCCAACACCCGGAATCGAAAGATGCACAGCCGTTTCAGCTTGAAACGTCACCGACTCCGTTACTGGCTGCCCGTCCCGCAAAATCTTGCCCGCGCCATCCCGATCCAAACGTATAAAAACCTCGGGCGCCGACTCCGCCAGCGACGCCTCAAGCTGGCTCAACCGAAAGCTCTGCGTCTTGAGTACGTCGATTTGACCGGCCGTGAAACGCAATAAACTCTGCGCTTCAGCCTCCGCTACAGCCCGCTCACCCATCAAGCTGCGCGCGTCCGCAATCTGCCCCTGCAAAGCAGCATGCTCCACAGCCGCCGTTTTCGCACGCGCATGCGCCTCCGCCAACGCACGCTCAGCCCCACATCGTGCAATCTCACCTTGCAATCGAGCAACCTCAGCTTCAGCCAAAACCTTCCGCCCGCTGGCTTGAGCAATGTTCGCGGCAAGCCCAGCCAGCTGCTTAATCGTCTTGCTTTCATCGTCAGCCAGACGCACGATCTCCTTCTCGCGCGCACTCAACACTTGATGTTCTTTCTCCGCCATCGCCAACGCAGCTTGCGCAGCAGCCAACGCATTATCTGCGGCCAGTCGTTGCGCGGACGTTTTTTCGGCCTCAGCGCGCGCGGACTGAGCCTCCTGCAAATCGGCGGCACGATGCGCGGTAAGTTCCGGCGCGCAGAGCGCATCCCGTTCAGCAAGACATACACTCAAACGTTGCAACCGCTCCGACTGCATACCGTGCCGCGCTTGCGCATCTGCAGTTGCCGCGACCAAGTGATCACGCTCCTTAATGGCCCGCAGCCAGTCGTTTATCGGCTTGGAGGTTTTAGCCGTCTGCATTGTCGCCAATTCTGCTTTCACGCGCTCATGCAGGCCACGCGCAACCGCATCAACCGACAACGCTGCAATCTCGCTCTCGACCAGCAACGACAGTCCCGCACCGGGTTGCGCGGCAACCAAGTCAGCAATCGCCGTATCCTGCCCGACCCACAACAATCCAAACCGTTCGAGCCTATCCGGCCCCTTCAACACCTCGGCCAGCGCGCCGTCGGCATCCGCGTTCTTCAAAACACGCCCAGACCCGAGATCCAAAAGCTCAGCCATCTTTTGCGACGAAAACCGCTTCCGCAATCGCCATCGTGTTCCAGCCGCATCAAAATCGACCTCGATCAAGGGTGCGCCACCCTGATACGGTACCAATCTTTGAACGTCCTTATTGGCTCCTGAATATTTTTGAAACAGCGCAGCCTGCAGCGCGGCGAACAGGGTCGACTTGCCAAGTTCGTTCGGCCCAGCAAGCACATCCAGCTTGCCGGTCAGCCCTTCGAGCGCGACAGGATCACGAAATCTGCCAACCTCCGCCAGTCGGATCGCGCGAACAATCATGACGTGCCAAGCCCTCGTGCATATCGGGTCAAAAGCCGCAAAGCTTCCCCCGCCACGTCCGAGGCAACGGCATCTGCCTTCAGACCTCGCGCGATCGCTGCTAGCGTCGGACTGCCAAACGCCTCAAAATCCCCGTCTTCCGCAACCAATCGCAAGTGCGACTGATCCCAATCCACATGGCGCCCCAGCGCCATCACACGCTCCCGCACCGCCTCCAGCTGCACCATCTCAGCAAGGTTCAACTCACCAGAAACTGTCGTGCTAATAATCCGGCGCTCAGATGGATGTTCCAAAGCCTGCAACGCCTCGATTATCCTGTCCGCGTCTGAAATCGACGTCAGTGCCACGGACTGACGCAGCCAAAGATAACGCGCCGTTTGCACCGGCGTTACAGTGGGAACAGCGCCCGCCTCCGACAGAGACACCATCAGCACCGATCCTGGATCATTGTCTTTGTAGCCATCAGGCTCAGGCGCACCAGAATACCACGTGCGGTCAGAAATCTTCGTCCGTCCATGCCAATCACCAAGCGCAAAATAATCAAGCTTCGCGCGGCGATCCCGCGATGGATCAATTGGCACGGCAGCATCCCCCATGCCTCCAAACCCCTGCACAGATCCATGCGCAAAACCAATACGCAAAACACCGGGTTTGGTTTCAACGCCATCCATGTACGCTGTCGGATCATGCGCCAATGCCTTCGCCTTAAGCGGCGCCGGCAACAACACAACGTGAGGTGCAATCTCGATGGGCTCAGCAGTCAGATGCAAATGCACGCCCTCACTCGGCAGCCGCATCTTCACCACATCCCAAACCCCGCCGGATTGGGCGGGATCATGATTACCCGGCAACAAATGCCACACGACACCCTTGTGCGCCGATAGTCGGCCCAACAACTGCGTCACCACTTGAATGGGTGGGTTGGCACTATCAAACACGTCCCCAGCAATAAGCACATGCGAGATACTCGCAGCCTTCGCCACCGCAGCAATGCGACCAACAACATCTAATCGCGCTTCGCGCAGCAACACCCGCACGTCGTCAGGAAAACTCCCAAACGGCTTGCCAATTTGCCAATCTGCGGTGTGAATAAAATTGAAGCTCATCCGCTCCCTATGTTCTGATTTCGTTCCCGTGTCTAGCAGCACCGAACGTCAACGTCTGTTTTCCACAAACCAGTACACCACTCGTCGACTATGCAAATGCACGCGAACCATATTGAGTGGCCGCCAAGGAGGAGGCCTAAATGACAGCCGACATTCAAACTATCGTCGTGGGTGCGGGCGTCGTGGGTCTTGCGACGGCACGCGCCTTGGCCTTATCGGGCCATGAGGTCATGGTCCTCGAACAACATGACCTCATTGGCTCAGAAATCTCATCCCGCAACAGCGAAGTCATTCACGCCGGCCTCTATTACCCAACGGGCTCCCTACGCGCCAAACTTTGTGTGCGTGGCAAAAACATGCTGTACGACTTTGCCCGCGAAAACGGTGTAGGGTACTCGGTCATCACCAAGCTTCTTGTCGCCACGTCCGGGACACAATTGCCAAAACTAAAAGCTATTGCCGAAACTGCGCACAACAACGGCGTCACAGACCTACAGGCATTATCCGCATCCCAAGCAAAATTACTCGAACCCGAACTTAAGTGTGAAGCAGCGCTCCTCTCCCCCTCCACCGGCATTATCGATAGCCATGGACTTATGGTCGCCCTTGAAGGCCACATTACAACTTGCGGCGGCCAAGTCGTTCTGGAAACGCCAGTCAAAGCCATCTCGCGCGGCGGCAATGGCCTCTTCACTCTCGACCTCGGCGGCGATGCTGGTGGCACAATAACCTGCCAAAATCTTGTGCTCTCAGCGGGGCTCCATGTTTCCAAACTAGCTCGCACGCTAAACTTCGGTGACCGCTATATCGTTCCTGAAACATATTTTGCTAAGGGCCAATACTACGCGCTGTCCGGACCTTCGCCGTTCAAACGCCATATCTACCCCATGCCCGACGGCGCCTGGCTCGGCCTCCACGCCACCGTCGATCTCGGTGGGCGTTGTAAGTTCGGACCAGACATCGAATGGATTCCAGCAATTGACTACAGTTTTGAAGCCTCGAAAATCGACAAATTCCTCGATTTCATTCGCACGTACTACCCAGCGCTAGATCCATCGCGGTTGCACGCCGACTACACTGGAATTCGCCCTAAGTTGTATCGCGACGGCGAACCCGTTCCTGACTTCCGTATTGATGGCGCCGAATGTCATGGCTTGGTCGGCCTGATCATTCTGGCCGGCATTGAAAGTCCAGGCCTCACATCCTCGCTCGCCATTGGCGGGCTCGTAGCCAGCATGCTCCAAAGCTGAAATTTCTGGGCATCAAATTATTGACGCTTACGTCAACCTGACATAGCCTCTCCTCCATGACCGCGAGACCCGACTCAGCACCACAAGATCTGACCATCACAACGACAGACGGCACCACATTGGCTGCCACGCTCTATGGAGCAAATGCGTCAGGCCCCATAACCGTAATCGCCTCGGGCGCTGCTATAAGAAGACGCTACTACGCGCCCTTCGCCCAAGCACTAGCCGAGCGTGGCCGACCAACACTTACGTTCGATTATCGTGGCATCGGCGGCTCACTCCCCGGCCCCATCACGCAATTCAAAGCCCGCATGCGCGACTGGGGCATCCGCGATATTCCCGCAGTAATCGCCTGGTCGCGGGCAACTTACCCAAATCGGCCATTACACTGGGTCGGCCATAGCTACGGCGGCGGCTTCGGTCTCGGGCTAGCCTGGAACAACACCGAAATTGCTCGGGCACTATCGATTGCAACCCCACACGGGTATTGGGGCGATATGGATAAGCCTGAGCGCTATCGCATCGGCGCTCTCGTCGGCCTCGCCATGCCAATCCTCATTGCGGCGAGCCAAAGGCTTCCCGGTCGCATCGCAGGCACCGGCGAAGACCTACCGGCAGGCGTCGCGCGCGAATGGCGCCGCTGGATCATGGCGCGGAACAGTCTTTTCGACGTGCCAGACTTACCCGAAGTCAGACACTTCAAAACCATGACTGCTCCAATGCGCTTTCTTCGCGTTGCTGATGATCCCTGGGCGTCTGACATTGCCGTGCAACGCATCAGTGCCGAGTTCAGCAACGCACCACACCACATCGTGCGCGTTGCGCCGCCTCGAGGCGAAAAGATTGGTCACCTCGGCTTCTTTCGCCCGCGCTTCGAGACCAGCCTATGGCCAACAGCGCTTGACTGGTTAGATCAGACGCAACCATGACAAAGCCACGAACGATCATGTTCCCAGCCGCCGACGGCTATCGTCTTACCGGCCAAATCTACCTCCCATCACCAGGCACAAACTCCGGCCCCGTCACCATCATCGGCAGCGCAACCGGTGTGCCCCAACGCTTTTATGGCCGCTTCGCGAATTATCTGGCCGAACACGGGCGACCAACCATCACTTTTGACTATCGCGGCATCGGCCTCTCGGCCCCAGCACATCTGCGCGGCTTCACCGCCCGCTTCCGGGATTGGGGCATCCTCGACATCCCTGCTGCGCTCGACTACGCCAAACACAACTTCCCCAACAAGCCCCTCCATTGGATCGGTCACAGCTACGGCGGTTTCGGCACCGGACTCGCGCACAATGCGAGGTTGATTGAACGCCAATTGGCAATCTCGGCCATGTCCGCTGATTTCCGTTTCGTCGACAGCAAATCCGAAAGCTGGAAGATCGGCGCACTTCTATTCGGCCTAGGCCCCATCACGGCCATGACCTTGGGTTACGTCCCAGGCAAATTGTTCGGCGGCACCGACTTGCCCAAAGGCGTAGCACTTGAGTGGTCGAAATGGGTGGCAACGCGCGAGTTTTTGTTCGGCATCACAGATCTTCCAGAGCGCAAATACTTTGCTGACCTGCGCGCACCACTAATGTTTGTACGCATGGAGGATGACACCTGGCTCAGCAAGCGCGGCGTAGAGCACTTGGCCACACAATACAACAATGCTACCGAAATCAGTCACTGGACCGTCAGCATCGCCGAAGGCGGAGAGAGGCCCATCGGCCACCTTGGCTTTTTCCGTTCGGATTTTCGCTCAACACTATGGCAGAAGGCGCTGGCATGGCTAAATTCCGAAGGAAACCCGAACGGTACCAGCCGGACCTCAGTGCATGACAGATAGCTCTCAACCGAAGCCCGCAAAATCAGACGTTGACGTGAGCGGTGGTCGCGTCGCCGACGCGACCACAGGCAACTGGGTTGACCGCTACGCACCAAACTGGTTTCGACCATTCGGACAACTAGCACGCTTCGACCGTCCTATCGGCGCTTGGCTCCTTCTATTCCCCTGCTGGTGGGGGCAAGCCTTGGGCGAGATCTACGCCGGTCACAGCTTCCCGAACATATGGTACATCCTCCTTTTCTTCGTCGGCGCGTTCGTCATGCGTGGCGCAGGATGCACGTATAACGACATCGTCGACCGCAATTATGATGGACGCGTTGAACGTACGGCCAGTCGGCCAATCCCATCCGGGCGCGTCAGCGTCGCAGAAGCATCTGCCTTTGCAGGACTACAATGCTTGATCGGGCTCGCAGTCCTACTGCATTTCAACTGGTACACGGTCGTACTAGGCGCCTCATCATTGTTACTCGTTGCAGCTTATCCGTTCGCAAAGCGATTTACATTCTGGCCTCAACTCGTGCTTGGTTTGACCTTCAAGTGGGGCGCGCTCGTCGGCTTCACCGCCATTGTCGGCACGATGGCCTTGCCATCAGCCTTACTCTACATCGGCTGTATACTTTGGACCATTGGTTACGACACAATCTACGCCCATCAAGACAAAGAAGATGACGCACTGCTGGGACTGAAATCAACAGCACTAAGGTTCGGCGCTGCAACACACGCCTGGTTAACTGGCTTCTATATCGGCGCCATTTTGTTTTGGTTTGTCGCGACCCTTCAGGCTGGCGCAGGCTGGCTTACCATAAGCGCACTTGGCATCGTTGCACTCCACATGGTCTGGCAGATCACCACGCTCGACACCTCAGACGGCGCCAACTGTCTCGAACGCTTCAAATCCAACCGCATCATTGGCTGGATTGTATTCATCGGCCTTCTGGCGGATATGATTGTCGGCCAAAGCGCCGGTCGACTGTAAACCGATCCGGCGTCACGAAGCCCAAAACGCACGAATGGCGCGCCGGTTGGTTCCGGCCACGCCATTTTCGCTCGTCGTCCTGTCAACTCCCGAGCCATCTACGTGGCGGGTGATAACGAGACCGTATCACGCACCACTTCACACGCTATTAATGAAAGCGTAAAGAACCCACCAAAAGAGGCCTTGAAACGTCTCAAAAACACGCATATTCGGGCCTGAGTGTCAAAAACAACTCAAGAAATGATGTCATGAGCACCCCAGATACCCAGCACACCTCTAAACAACTTCTGCATCTCGTCTTCGGCGGCGAATTAAAAAGCCTCGAAGGTGTCGATTTCTCCGATCTCTCCAAACTCGATATTGTCGGCATGTATCCCAACTACGCCGAAGCCCATAAAGCTTGGAAAAGTGCCGCCCAACGCACCGTCGACAATGCCCATATGCGCTATTTCATAGTGCACCTGCATCGCCTATTAGAACCGCACTATGACCACTCCAAATCGTAAAAGCCCCAATTGCGAGTGCGACGCCGGGTAAAGTTCTGGCGCCCTCCTCTCCGAATTGTGAGCACACCACCTACCGGCCGCGCTAGATTACCCACCGTGACAGAGGCATAGTGATGCCAACTCAGCAATTCGCGCAGGCCAGATGACAAACACCACTTCAAAGGCTCAGCATCATTCCCCGCCGAGCGCTTCAGAACCCACCGTCCGTGTTTGGGATTGGCCAACCCGCGCATTTCATTGGTCACTGGTGACTTGCATTCTAGCCACATAGCCGAGCTACCAATTTGCTGAACGACTTGGCGACCCAACTCTGAAATGGCATCGCTACAATGGCTATGCCATCCTCGTCCTCATCGTATTCCGCCTCATATGGGGATTTGTTGGCTCGTCCACGTCTCGATGGTTATCATTTGTTAAATGGCCATGGAACGCTGCAGGCTATGCTTTCGATCTAATGCGCAACAAAGACCGCCATTTCCTCGGACACAATCCCTTGGGCACCTACATGGTTCTCGCGCTTATGGCAGCAGTCGCTCTGCAATCCTCCATCGGCCTCTTCATTGTTGAACATAACGACACGACCTGGGGGCCCCTCTACAAGCTCGCCAGCGAGAACACTCAGAAGTGGTTGCACAAATGGCATGTGTGGGGTTTCTATTATGCCATCATGCCACTCATTGGCTTGCACATCTTAGCCAACTCTCTTTATGGAATAGTCAAGAAAGACCCACTGATCCGCGCCATGATCACCGGTAAAAAACCAGCTAGCCAATACGAAGATAGCAACGGAGCTATCATCGCTCACTATGTCTCATCGCGCGCGGTTTCTACCTTTGTCATTGCACTAGTCATCGTACTTGGTGGCCTAGTCCTGCTAGGCGGAAAGATCTTTTATTAAGCGTTCACGTCACGATGCGCGACTGCGATCCCAAGACACACGGCAGCCAATCCGAACATGAACCGCGCCTCTAGCGGTTCATCCAACAGTAATACGCCGAGCGCCGTCGCAACCACCGGCGCAAGAGCTTGAAAAACTACGACGCGTGTTGGTGCTGCGCGCGCAAAGGCCCAAAGCAACGACCAAAAACCAGCGCCTGACGACACTCCAACAAAAATTGTCGCAGCCCATACATTTGTTGTTATCCGCCCAACTCCCCCAAAGCCCCCCAACAGCCAAGCCACACCTGCCAAGGCTATTGCAGAAGTAGCCATAGAGAAAACACCCACGGCTAACGGCGAGTACTTCGTCACATAAGGTCGATACAAAACTGAACAGATCGCGCCACAAAACGCAGCGGCTAGCGCATAGGTGTCTCCAGCCATGCTTGCGAAACCGTCCCAAGCCACAAGCTTATCAGACAATACGATCGCAACACCGATAAAGGTAAGGAGCACGCCGACGACCTTCCAAACGCTGAAAATTTCACGCCCAAGTATTCGCCCAATTAACATCGTCAACAATGGGAACGTCGAAAAGACGAGCGCAACCCGTGCCGCGGGCAAAAGCGTGAGCGCAATATTCAACAACGTTACAAGTCCGGCAAACTGCAATAATCCAAGCAGCATAATGGGCAGAATATCCGATCGCTGAAATCGAACCCTAATAGACATTACGAGTACCGGAAATAAAACCAACACACCAATGGCGTATCGAAACGCGCCAAGCGTAGCAGCATCCATTTCCGTTAACGCAAAGCGCGAAGCTACTGTCGCAGCCCCCACCTGCACCCCGACAAAGGCAGCCGCCACAATCGCCCAACCATCCTGCTTCACAGGCTGCACCATTATTGAGCCATCAATTCTTTTTCCCAAGTCTCGCTCACGAGGTCCTTGCCAAAATTATGTGTGGCTTCTGATAAAGTAAGAACAAAGCCAAATCTCTCATAAAGCCGCCGCGCCGCCACCAAGACATCATTCGTCCACAACGTCATTCGGTGATAATCTCTACTACTAGCAAAACGCAGCGCCTCCTCAACTAACTGGTGCCCCACCCCTCGACCGCGCGCCTCAGGCTCCACGTACACCAAGCGCAGTTTTGCGACGCGTCGCGACTGAGAGACTACAAAAGCGGACCCAACGATCCTGCCATCCAACTCAGCAATCCACGCAGCCTCCCGCTCTGGATCAAAGTGTTCAACAAATTGTGCCGCAATTTTTGCGACTAAAGCTTCAAATGTACCGTCCCACCCATACTCGCGAGCGTAGAGCACACCATGCCGGTGCACGACCCAACCAATATCTCCCGGCTGTAGCGGTCGAAGCGAAACCATCTCAGGCATCAGACTTCGAGCAACGGTGCTGAGTCGACGTTCAATCAATTGCATCGCCTCAATCACCTCGCTTTGGTCTTTGGTCGACAGCGACCGAAGCAAATCAGTCACCTCGCGCTGCGACGCGGCATCAAGCCCCTCAAACACCACCTGTCCTTTTTTTGTCAATTTCAGCTGCATAAGACGCGCGTCACGGAGGGAAGGCGTTCGCACGATAAGCCCTCGCTCAACAAACGACTTTAAAATCCGACTGAGGTAGCCCCGGTCGATACTGACCACACCCAACAAATCAGTCGCAGTCACCGACCCTCGGCTTGCAACCTCGAAGAGTATGCGCCCCTCCGTTAACGTCAGAACGGAACCCAAAAGCCGCTCATCAAGCACGCCGATGCGCCTGGTAAAAAATCGCGAAAACCGCCTGAAATCAGCTACATTTTGCGGCGAAACGTCACTCCGCATGAGCGCACTCCGATTGATTGCTTTTGTCAACTAATCAGGTTGCAAGCACTGTAGCAAGGCAAAATCACTGCGGTGTCAGACACCATTGAAGCATCCATGCCAGGCAAGGCGCTGGACCTCTCCCACACTTTCGTCCAGTATTGAACGTTCCTAAATTAGCCAGAGATCTGACTATCCTTCATAGCCAAAACAAACGACCAAATGCAACGCTAACGGATGAAAATACATCCCAAATCATAGTCAAACGACTGAACACACTGCAGTGCTGCAACAACGGGGAAAAGGTATGCGAATGACAATGCGCAAACTTGCGACTGCGAGCTTAATTACAGCGTTGATGCTTTCAACGGCACAAGCAAAAACCTTCAAATACGCTTTCCAAGGCGATCTCAACGCACTCGATCCCTACTCGCTCAACGAGACCTTTACGCTCGGCGCCATGGGCAACGTCATGGAAGCGCTCACGAAGCGCGACAAACAGCTTAAAATCATCCCCGGCCTCGCCGAACGCTGGGAAGTTGTTGACCCACTCAAATGGCGCTTCTACCTCCGCAAAGGCGTCAAGTTCCATGATGGCACGCCGTTCACAGCCGACGACGTCTTGTTTTCACTTGAGCGCATGAGGTCCCCCGGCTCGCAAATAAAGACGCGTGCGCCCGCTGACATGACGGCGGTGAAAGTCGATGACTTCACAGTCGATTTCATTTTGAAATCACCCAACCCCATTCTCCATGCAGAATGGGACACGTGGTATATGTTCTCGAAAAAGTGGGCTGAAGCGAACGGCATGACACAGGCGCAAGCCGCCACCGCCTCTTCCCTTGCGCCCGGCGCCCTCAAGGCCAATGGTACCGGCCCCTTCACCATCGAAAGTCACACACCAGGTGTCAAAACCGTCTTCAAGCCAAACCCAAATTGGTGGGACAAACCCGAGCACAACCTGACTGAAGTTATCTTCCAAACCATCAAATCTGATGCAACACGCGTAGCTGCGCTGTTGTCCGGCGAAATCGATATGATGGACCCGGTGCCGCCGCAAGACATTGAGCGCATCAAAGCAACGCCAGGCACCGACGTTCTGATCGGGCCAGAAGTTCGCACCATATTTCTAAACTTCGATAGCTTCCGCCCCGAACTTCTGTATTCGAACGTCAAAGGCAAGAACCCCTTCAAAGATCCACGCGTCCGCCAAGCCTTCTATCAAGCCATCGACATCGAAACCATAAAAACGAAAGTGATGCGCGGCATGTCAACGCCGTCAGCACTCTTGATTACGCCGATCTACGCTCCAGCGTCAGCAAGCGCCATCAAGCGCCATCCCTACGACGTTGCAGCCGCGAAGAAATTGCTGACCGATGCTGGCTATCCGCAAGGCTTCGAAGTCGAGATGGATTGCCCGAACGATCGTTACGTCAACGACGAAGCAATCTGTCAGGCAGCAACCCAAATGTTGTCGCGCATAGACATCAAAGTAAAACTCAACGCTCAACCAAAATCGAAATACTTCGAAAAAGCTGGCCCGACACCGACAAAGCCCTATGACTCTTCATTCAACCTCCTAGGTTGGACCCCAGGTTCTGGCGATAGCTGGAACATCCTGGCCAATCTGATCGGCTGCCGCGATGAAAAAGGAACTGGTGGCCCATTCAACTATGGCGGCTATTGCAATCCAAAAATCACCGAACTCGCCAAGAATATCCTTGTCGAGACAGACATCCCAAAACGTGACGCGATGATCGTCGAAGCCTTTACCATCGCCCATAGCGAAACCAGCCACATACCGCTTCACCAGCAAAACATCGCTTGGGGCATTTCGAAAAAAATTGAAATGACCCAGCGTCCTGACAATCAGATCATTCTCCAATGGGTTAAGAAAAAGGACTAATGCGGGGCACGACCTCCGATCACATCGACCGATGGCGGCCCAATTAGGCCGCCATCTCAATTTTTGCTTCCCCAGTTGGCAACCAATTTGCGGCCCGGTTGCCCAATATCGTGGCGTGAGGCGCGAGAGAGCCCAATTGACGAGATAACCGCTTAGCGTCACACTTGCTCCAGCAGTTGCTTCGACGACCCACCCCATCCGCGCAACGAATTCTCTCGGCGCCCAAGAAAAAGACGTGAGCCAATGCTCGCCTACAGTATTCGACGCATCGCCGAAGCTCTCTTGGTTATGCTGACGGTGGCGCTGCTCGCCTTCGTGTTATTTCGATTTGTCGGCGATCCCGTCAATCAAATGGTCGGCCAAGACACGACCCTCGAGGACCGCGCAAAACTGCGCGAAGATCTTGGGCTCAACGATCCACTTCCGCTCCAATTCGGAAGGTTCGTTTGGCGTGCCGTCAATCTAGAATTCGGCATGTCATACCAAGTCAAGCAACCAGTGACCCGTCTCATTGCTGAGCGCTTCCCCGCCACGCTCGAACTCGCCATCGCTGCATCCCTCTTCGCCATCGTGCTCGGCATCGCCATGGGCGTCTACACAGGCATCCATCGCGACAGCTGGATTTCAAAGACGTTTCTCTCACTCAGTCTAATCGGCATCTCATTGCCGACGTTCTTAATTGGCATTCTTCTGATTTACATCTTCGCTGTTACCCTTGGATGGCTACCGTCATTCGGTCGTGGCGAAGTCACAAAAATCGGCGGTTGGTCGACAGGGTTGCTGACCTTCTCTGGCTTGAAGGCCATTATCTTGCCCGCCATAACGCTGGGCCTCTTTCAGATGACATTGGTCACGCGCTTAGTCCGCTCACAAATGATGGAGGTACTACGCGCCGATTACATCAAATTTGCCCGTGCGCGCGGCCTCTCGGATCGTGCCATCAACTTCGGGCACGCATTGAAAAATACGTTGATCCCGGTCATCACAATCATCGGCCTACAACTCGGCGGCATCATTGCCTTCTCAATTGTTACTGAACAAGTTTTCCAATGGCCGGGAATGGGCTTATTGTTCATCCAATCAGTCCAAAATGCCGACATCCCCGTGATGAGCGCCTACCTGATTCTCGTGGCCTTGCTTTTTGTCGGCATCAATTTTCTCGTCGACATGCTCTACGTTTGGGTCGACCCACGCATCCGCATCACCACCCAGGAGGGCTAAGTCATGAGCCGAGCCGCTCCAACCCAAACGCCAACCCCG
>JABFRJ010000356.1 GCA_013141255.1 Hyphomicrobiaceae bacterium | reverse complement strand
GCAATTACAAGCTCGGTGCACTCAACAGCAACGTCGCGTTCATTGTCATGCTGATCGTCGCCGGCAGCGGCGTGATCGGCCGCTACATCTACGGCAAGATCCATCTCGGGCTTAACGGCCGCAAGGTCGCGATCAAGCAGATCCTCGACGATGCCGCGGGAATGCAGCGCTCGCTCGGCGGAGATCTGCCTGGCGGAAGTGAAATAATCCAGGAAATGAGCACGTTTGCCGAGGTGGCGATGGCGCCAAGGTGTCACGCGACGCAAAGTTTTATGGCGATGCTGGTCTTGGGTTTTCGCGCACAAGCGTCGCGTGCCCGCCTTGTTCGACGGGTCCGGATTGCACTTGCTGCGGAAGCATCGGTGCGTGGCTGGTCGCGCCGTGAACGTCGGGATCGCGAGGTCGAGGCTCGCGAACTCATTGGGCTCTATTTCGCGGCCATCAACAAGGCGGCAACGTTCTCCTTCTACGAACGCTTGTTTGCACTTTGGCACGTGCTGCATTTGCCGTTGTTCATACTGCTGATTGCGGCCGTCCTGGTACACGTCGTCGCGGTGCATCTCTATTGATGGACGGCCGGACGATGTTGCGCGTTTGGATCATTCGGCTCGCGGTTGCGATGTTATTCGCTGTGCCTTCGATCCATGCGGCGCAAGCCCAGAACCTGTTCGAGAAGCTGGTGATGCCCGGGCCGTTGATCGAGGGGCACGCCAAGCTGGAAAAGGACTGCATGTCCTGCCATGAGCCGTTCGTGCGGCAATCGCAGTCACGGCTCTGTCTCGATTGCCACAAGGAGATCAATCGTGATCGACAGCAGAAGCTGGGGTTTCACGGCAAGCATGTAGCCGCGTCCGTACAGGATTGCCGTCACTGCCATACCGATCACAAGGGACGTGGCTTCGACGTCATTCAGTTGGACCGCGAGACGTTCAACCACGCGTCGACCAATTTCGAATTGAAAGGCGCCCATGCGGCAGCTGCCTGCGACGGTTGCCACAAGCCGAAAGTGAAGTTTCGCGCCGCTCCAGGTCGTTGCATAGATTGTCACAAGGCCAACGATCCGCATAAGGGGCGGTTGGGCGTGAGTTGCGATGGCTGCCATGGCGAGAAAGCCTGGCGAACGGTGAAGCCGTACGATCATGCCAAGACGAAATTCCCCCTCGTGGGGGCCCATAAGGAAGTCGGTTGCGCCGCCTGCCATGCCGGCGAGCACTACAAAGACCTGCCGATCACCTGCGTCTCATGCCACCAGATCCAGGATAAGCACGCCGGTCGGTACGGTGAGAAATGCGAGACCTGTCACAAGCCGGAAAAGTGGAACAAGGCGCAGTTCAATCATGATCGGGCGACGAAGTTCCCGTTGCGCGGTCGCCATGCGCAAGCCAAGTGCGATGCGTGCCATACGGGATCACTCTATCGCGACAAGCTGGCGATGACGTGCGTGTCCTGTCACAAGAAGGACGACCCGCACAAAGGCTCGCTCGGAGTGAAATGCGAAAGCTGTCACAAGGAAACCGGTTGGCGCAAGAAAGTCGATTTCGACCACGATGTGACGCGCTTTCCGCTGGTCGGCAAACACGCCGTGGTGCCTTGCGAAGAATGTCATCGCAGCACGAATTTCAAGGACGTTTCACGTGTTTGCGAGAACTGTCACAAGGACACACGTCACGAAGGTCGCCTGACCGCGAAATGCGCCCAATGCCACAACCCTAACGGGTGGGCCAGGTGGCGCTTCGATCATGCCAAACAGACCAAGTTTCCGCTGACCGGCGCGCATCAGGGGCTGCAGTGTCATGCCTGCCACACCACCAAGAGTGTTCAGAAGGTATCGGCGCCGACGAATTGCGTCGGATGTCACCGACAGGATGACGTCCACCAGGGCTCGTTCGGTCAATCGTGTGAGCAATGCCATACCACAACGACGTTCAAACAACGTGGTGTGCGCCGATGAATATCCCCGCCGCTGCCGCCCTGGGCGACACCCGTGTCCCAACCTTGGTTGGGCACGGAATAAGACCAAGGTTGGTACGTTGTTGTTTGAGGCCGGGGGGCTGAGCCGCAAATGGCGGCAGTCGGGCGGTATCGTGTTGCGCTAATCGGATCGAATTCGAGAGCCGCGCGCACGGATCGAATTTGCGGGGGCAAGAAGGAATTGGAGGCGGTCATGCCGGGCTTCGCCCGGCTGTGAAAGGGGCGTTTGTGCGCCTGTTTCTCCGTATTTGCAGGATCCATGAGAGGGGCCGGTGACGAGGGTGACGATACATCGGCAAATTCTGGCTCTGATCGCTTGCGCCGCTGCCTTGCTCGGTTTGCTTTCGGGCGACCGTGCGATGGCACAGCAGGCGGCTGGCGGTTCGTTTGATCATCTGACAACCGCATTCCCGCTGACCGGCGCGCATGTGAGTGTCGACTGCGAATCATGCCATGTCCGCGGTCGCTTCAAGGGAACGCCGCGCACCTGCGCTGCCTGCCACAACGGTACGACCGCATCGGGTAAGACGGTCAATCACGCGCCAACGACGGCGCGATGCGATTCCTGCCACACACCTTCTGCCTGGAAACAGGTGCGTTACGATCACAGTCAGGCCGTCGGCGCCTGCGTCGGTTGTCACAATGGCTCGCACGCACGCGGCAAGTCAGCGAGCCACATCGCCACGACGGCTTCATGTGAAACCTGTCACACCAGCACGCTGCACTTTACCGCAGCGAAATGGAATCACGACGGGGTCACCGGAAACTGCGCGAGCTGCCACAACGGCACCAAGGCGCGGGGACCCTCGCGGACCCACATCGTGACCAAGGCCGCGTGCGAGACCTGCCACACCAGCACCACGACATTCAGTGGCGCCAAGATGAGCCACGCTGGCATCACGACGGGCTGCGCCTCCTGCCACAACGGCACCACGGCCAAGGGCCAGTCGAACACCCACATCGTGACCAAGGCCGCGTGCGAGACGTGCCACACCAGCAC
>JABFRJ010000265.1 GCA_013141255.1 Hyphomicrobiaceae bacterium | reverse complement strand
CTATCCCAGCGCAACGTCTTGAATTTTGCCCGCAGCTGCGCGCGCGACAAATCCCGCGACGCGGCGTAAACCCGTCCAATCGCCCCGGCATAGGCCGGAAGGCGCGAACCAAGCGACATGTCGGCCCGCACAATGCCCTGATCGACCACCCGATCCAGCAACACAATGCGCTCGTCTGCCGTAATCTGCCACAAACCAATCAACACCCGATGCCGCGCTGCCAGACGCTCCAACACCGGCCGCATAACGTCCACCTGGTTGCCACCGATCAACGGCGCCGAGAACTCAAGCACCCCCATACCGATCCGATAGCTCTTCTGCACCGCGTCAAAGGCGACCAAATCGTCCTTACACAACGTCCGCAAAATATTGAAAGTCGTGGAGATATTGAGATCCGTCGCCCGTGCGATGGCCGCCACGCCATGCGGGCTTGATTGCCCCGCAAGATAACGCAAAATCGTCACCGCCGCCTCGACCGCACCGACATACTTCTGCCCCACATATTTCTGCGACGATGCGCCCTTGGCCATATTCTCAACCGCGAAACCCATTCTCCTGACAGAAGACTATTATCAACCATCTCAAACAATAGAAAAGAGGCCAATCCGCCAACCAACAGCAATGCTCCCATGCGCAAGCATCACTCTCCCGCGCGCAGGTGCAAACGCAAATGCGGCCGCCAGGATCCCCAGCAGCCGCATCCAAGTCATCATAAATTAGAGAGGCCCGCGCCCCGCGCCAACTTACCGTGAGAGTTGCTCTTTCACCTTGGCAGCCAACTGCGGCAGCGTGAACGGCTTCTGCAGGAAGGCAAATTCCTCGCCCTCGGCCAAGCCTTTTTCAAACGCATCCGCTGGATAGCCAGACATAAAGATGATCTTCATCTCAGGCTTCATCTTGCGCATCTCGGTGAACATTGTCGGACCATCCATTTCCGGCATGATCACATCCGACACCACGAGATCGAAGGCATAGCCCTCTTGCTCCGCGATTTCGAGTGCCTCCAGTCCGGTCGTCGCTTCCACCACAGTATAACCCTGCCGCTGCAACGCGCGCACGGCCATCGACCGCACGCCGTCTTCGTCTTCAACCAGCAGCACGCGCCCCGTGCCCGACAGATCACGCCCGCCCTCTTTCTTCTTTTCCTTCTGCGCCACGCTCACATCCTCAACCTTAGGGATATGGCGCGGCAAATAGATGCGGAACGTCGTACCTTTGCCAAGTTCGCTATCGCAGAAAATAAACCCACCCGTTTGCTTCACAATACCATAGACCGTCGACAACCCGAGCCCCGTACCTTTGCCAACATCCTTGGTCGTGAAGAACGGTTCAAAGATCCGCGCCACGACTTCTGGACGCATACCCGAGCCCGTATCTTCAATCTCGATCAACACATACTCGCCCGACGGCACATTCTGATTGGCCAACTTCAAGCTATCCCGCACCGATACATTCTTGGTCCGGATCGTGAGATCACCACCCTTCGGCATCGCGTCGCGCGCATTGACCGACAAATTCATCAGGATTTGGTCGAACTGCGTCTTATCGGCTTTGACGAACCACAAATCGCGACCCGACTTGTGATTGACCGTCACCTTTTCGCCGATCAAACGATTGAGCGAGAAGCCGATGTCCTGCACCACATCGTTGAGCGCCAACACTTCCGGTTTCAGCGTCTGCTTGCGTGAATAGGCAAGCAATTGCCCGACCAATCCCGCCGCCCGGTTCGCATTCGAGCGAATTTGCATGATGTCGCCATATCCGGGATCCGTCGGACGACGCGATTGCAACAACAAATCCGACAGGCCGATAATCACCGTCAGCACGTTGTTGAAGTCATGCGCGATACCGCCTGCGAGCTTACCAACCGCTTCCATCTTCTGGCTTTGCGCGAACTTCAATTCAAGTGCCCTAATTTCCGTCGTATCAAGCATATACAGGATTGCCGCTTCCCGAGGGTCAGGGCTCGACGTAAGCGGATTGAGATAAATCCGGCGCGTCGTCTGTTGATCAGAACCAAACGTCACTTCAAAAGGCGCAGCGGTCGCGCGTCCCGCCGCAACCCGCTGAATTCCCGCTTCAACCGCTTGGCGTTGCTCTGGATCAACATCCTTCAATAACAACTGCGACAACGTCTCAAGCTGCACGCCATCAAGCGCCTTGTCACCTGTCATCCGTCGAAACGCCGCATTCGAACTTACAACTTGCCCCTGCGCATCAAGCGTCGCAATGGCAAACGGCGCCCCATGGAACACACGAGAGAAGCGATCGGCAACCGCACGCACCGAGCCGTGCTGCAATTCGTCAATCGTGCGATCAAACACCAAAACCGTCATCGGCTCGCCACGACCAGAGCGTTCAGAAGGCTTGCAAACGAAGCGTACCGGCATCGCGCGACCATCTTCGCGCAACAAATCAACATCGAAACGCTGCACCACCGCGCCCGGCCCTTGCCGCACACTGGCAACCAACGCTGCAACGTCAGGAGGACATAGATCGCCCAGTGACCATGACGCACGGCTCGCGTCTCCGCGGAACCCGAGCCACCCGCCGAGCGTGTCATTGAGATGCACGATTTTACCGCCAGGCGCGACCGCAAACAAACCAACAGGCATCGTGTTGTAGAACTGCAGCGCTTCCTCAAGCCCACTGATGGCATCAAGCTCGCGCGAGCGATCCTGAGTAATGTCAACCGCTGACCACAGCGTCATCCGCCGACCATCTGGAACCGTCGGCGCTGGCACAAACGGCCGCACCGAAACACGAAGCCAACGCACCGAGCGCGCAGCCTGCGCCGCGCCCGACGCTGCCCCCACGCCTGTAAAGGATCGCACTCGGAACTCGCGCACTGGCAGATCTTCGCTCCGCTCTTCAAGCCGCTCCGCTGCACGCGACAAGCGATAAACCGCTTCCGCCGCCCTTGGGTCACCTGCGAGCGCTTCTTCAACTGACTTCAGCGACGTGCCAAATAG
>JABFRJ010000427.1 GCA_013141255.1 Hyphomicrobiaceae bacterium | reverse complement strand
GTTACGGTTCCATGTGAACCGGAAAGACTCTAGAGTCTGATCGTTTGAGGTGGAAGCGTCGTCGCGCCCACCGAGAACGTGAATCAGACTCTGAATCAAAAGCTTAGAGTGCGTCCGTCCAGCAGGTCTCGATTCCGTCAGAACCGAAAGCACTCTAGTGCCAAAAACAAAAAAATCGACCACTGACTTTCATCAGCGGTCGATTTGAACCCAAACGTACATTGCCCGTCGAAGACGAGATCAAATCACCTTCTCGGTTTCTTTATCGAAGAAGCGCAAACCCTTTGGCTTCAATCCAAGTTTGATCGCTTCTTGCGGTTTGACACGCACGGTCGGCTCGACGCTGGCCACCATGCCGCCACCCGCCACCTTCACGTCCAGCATCACTTCCGAACCGAGCTGCTCCGAAACTTCAACAATCGCCGTCAGCGTGTTGTCAGCCGTGTCATCGCCGCGCGCCATGTGCAGATCTTCCGGCCGGATGCCGAGCGTCACCGGCTTGTTAACATGGCCACGCAACCGCGCCGCCACATCATCAGGCACGCGAATATTCATCGCCGTATTGTTCGCGTAAAGAGCGCCACCCTTCTCAGAAATAGTAACGTCCGAGAAGTTCATCGGTGGCGAACCAATGAAGCCAGCCACGTACTTGTTGGCCGGGTTGTTATAGAGATCGAGCGGCTCGCCCACCTGCTGAATAATACCGTGGTTCATCACCACCACGCGGTCGCCCAGCGTCATGGCCTCAACCTGATCGTGCGTCACGTACATCGATGTCGTCGCCAAACGCGCGTGCAGCTTCTTGATCTCGATACGCATCTGAATGCGTAGCTTCGCGTCAAGGTTCGACAGCGGTTCGTCGAACAAGAACACCTGCGGATTGCGCACGATGGCACGGCCAAGCGCCACACGTTGCCGCTGCCCGCCTGAAAGCATCCGCGGCTTGCGATGCAAATGATCGGTGATGCCGAGAATTTCAGCCGCGTTCTTCACCCGCTTCTCAATCTCGGGCTTATCAAACTTCCGCATTTTAAGGCCGAACGCCATGTTGTCGTAAATCGACATGTGCGGATAGAGCGCGTAGTTCTGAAACACCATCGCGATATCACGATCCATCGGCGGCAGATCGTTGACCACCTGATTGCCAATCAGGATTTGACCTTCCGTGATGCTCTCAAGGCCCGCGACCATGCGCAAGGTCGTGGTCTTACCGCAGCCCGACGGGCCGACGAGCACAACGAATTCCTTGTCCTTGATTTCAAGGCTGATGCCCTTAACGGCATGGAAGTCGTCATAATGCTTGTGGATTTTTGAAATCGTTACATTGGCCATTGTAGTCTCTTAAGCTCAAAGCGCACACCGGCGCGGGTGAATGACGAAGGCAAAGGATAGTCAGATACCTAACCCCAGCACTAACCTTTGACCGAGCCGGTGAGGCCCGAGACGTATTGCTCAACGAAGAACGAGTACGCGATCGCAACCGGGATTGATCCGAGCAACGCGCCCGCCATCAACGGCCCCCAGAAGAACACATCGCCACGCACCAACTCAGAAATAACCCCGACCGGAACGGTCTTCTGCTCGGGCGACGACAAGAACACCAGCGCGTAGATGAACTCGTTCCATGACAGCGTGAACGCGAAGATCATGGCCGACAGAATACCCGGAATCGCGACCGGAATGATGATGTACAGCATCGCCTGCCAGCGTGACGCGCCATCAATCCGCGCGCACTCTTCAAGCTCCTTGGGGATTGCCTTGAAGTACCCCATCATCAACCAAGTACAGAACGGGATGAGAAAGGTCGGATAGGTCAGGATCAACGACCACGGCGTGTCACCCAAACTATACGTCCGAATGATTTCGGCCAGCGGAATGAACAGCAGCGTCTGCGGCACCAGATAGGTGACGAAAATCCCAGTCCCTAGCAGGGCCGCGCCCCTAAAATTCAACCGCGACAACGCGTATCCGGCAAGCACACCGCAAACCAACGAGATCGCGGTGGAAACAACCGCGATGAATGTGGTGTTCCACATCCACAGCATGAAGGTCGTCTCGCCAAACAGATATTTGACGTGCGCTGTCGTCGGGTTCCACGTCCAGAACGGTTTGTAATTGACGCGATACCACGGGATGTAGAGTTCGTTATCTGGACGAACCGTTGTGATGATCATCCAGTAAAACGGGAACAGCAGGAAGATCAGGAAAATGGCGATTGGAAGTCGGAAGAACACCCACCGGCGCCAGGCTGCACCTTCGATCATTATCTTGTCTCCACGCGGCGGATGTAGATCAGCTGGAAGATCACGATGCCGAACAGCAGTGGGAACATCGCAAGCGACACTGCAGCACCTTGACTGAGCAGCCCCGTACCAATGCCAAGTTGATACGCATAGGTCGCGAACATGTGGGTTGCGTTGGCAGGCCCACCGCCAGTCATCACGTACACGATTTGAAAATCAGCGAACGTCTGAATGACCGAGAACAGCACAACCACCATCGTCACCGGCAGCAATAGAGGCCAAGTAATGTAGATGAAGCGCTGCCACGGTTTGGCGCCATCGATAGCCGCCGCTTCCTGCAAGTCAGGCGCAATGGTCTGCAAACCAGCCATCAGCGAGATCGCGAAGAACGGAACGCCGCGCCAGATATTGACGATCATGATCGACATCATGGCAAGCTTATCGTCGCCGAGCCAGTTGACGCCCGCGCCGGCTGAAATAAAGCCCATTTTGTAGAGGATCCAGTTCAACACCGCAAACGTCGGGTCGAACATCCACTTCCATGCGAAGCACGCCAGCACCGTCGGCACAATGAACGGCAACAAGATGAAAGCGCGGGTGAAAGCCTTGAACTTGAAATCGCGATTGAGAAGGATCGCGAGCCACAGACCGAGGATCAACTTGAAAATCGTTGTCACAAACGTATAGAGAAACGTGTTGTAAACGACGGCGTGGAAGATCGGGTCGCTCAGTAGCCGCGAAA